>NZ_LZKH01000254.1:0-66419 GCF_001672745.1 Mycobacterium sp. E1386 | reverse complement strand
ACGGGCACACGGAGGCCTGGCAGTTGGCCGAACGCCAGAGTGCGCAGATCGGGCGGTTGCTCGACAAGGGGACGCTGACCAGCGAGCTGCTGGTGCTGCGGCACGAGTGAGAATCCGTTACGCCGACTCGCGGAAGGCGGCGGTGATCTCGGCGACCCTCGGGTCGACCCGTAGCTCCTCCAGCGTCTCCGGGAGCGGGAGCCGCCAGTTCGGGTACTCGTCGATCGTGCCCGGCAGATTGGGCTGCCGAGGTTCGGCCAACACGTCGTAGGGCGAAATCAACTTCAGGCGGCTCGGCGTCGCCGCCAGCAACCGGTGCATCGCGGTGATGATCGCCGCCTCGTCCGGATCCGGACCGGTCAGCAGCCCCTCGGACCGCAGCAGCTCCAGCCACTCCGCCCGCTCCTTGTCGGCCACCGACTGCTCGCCCGCCACGTCGTCGAGCAGCCCGAGGTCGGCGCGGGCGCGCACATGCTCGGCACGCAGGAAGCCCGCGGCCGTGGGCAGGTCGTGGGTGGACAGGCTGGCGGCGGCCCGCGACGGCCATTGCGCCGGCCTCAGCAGCGGTTCCCCCGGGGCGGACTCGTCGCGGGTGAACCAGGACACCGCGCACCCCAGCATCCCGTTGTCGGCCAGCGCCTCCGTCACCTCCGGTTCGACGGTGCCGAGGTCCTCCCCGACGACGGTGGCGCCGGCCCGGTGCGCCTCGAGCGCGAGGACGGCGAGCATGACGTCGGCGTCATAGTGCACGTAGGTGCCGCGATCCGGGCCGTCGCCCGGCGGAATCCACCACAACCGCCACAGGCCGGCGACATGGTCGATCCGCAGACCGTCGGCGTAGGTCACGACGGCGCGCAGCATGTCGCGCAGGGCGGCGTAGCCGGTGGCGGCCAGGCGGTCGGGGCGCCACGGCGGCAGCCCCCAGTCCTGCCCGCGGGGAGTGAAGTTGTCGGGCGGCGCCCCGACACTCACCCCGGTGGCGAGCACATCGGCAAGCGCCCATGCGTCCGCGCCCTCGGCGTCGACTCCGACGGGAAGGTCGTGCAACACCCCCAGGGTCATTCCGGCACTTCGCGCGGTGTCGCGCACGGCGAGCAGCTGCTCGCCGCAGCGCTGCTGCACCCAGGCGTGGAACACCACCCGGGGCGCCAGCTCCCGCCGTGCCGCCGCGACGGCCGGCCCGGCGACGTCACGCAGCGGCTCCGGCCAGCGGCTCCACCGGCCACCGTGCCGCTCGGCCAGCGCGCAGTACGTGGCCCAGTCGCGCAGGCCGGTGCCGGCGGCCGATTCGTCCAGCGGACTGGGCCGGCCCTCGGCGCGCCAGAGCAGTTCCAGCGCCGACCGCTTGGCCGCCCACACGAGGTCGTGGTCGATCCGTTCGGTCGTTGCGGACACCCGCAGCGCATCCACCTCGGCGCGGGTGTCCGGGTCGGCCCGGCGGTAGGCGTCCAGGTCCTCCACGCGCAGCGCCAGCGGGTTGGCGAACCGCCGGCTGGAGGGGGTGTAGGGCGACGGCTGCACCGGATGCGTCGGCCCGGGGGCGCTGAGCGGGTTGAGCAGCACCGCGCCGGCACCGTGCTCGGCGACGGTCCAGTTCATGAACTCCCGCAGGTCGCCCAGGTCACCGATACCCCAGGAGCGGGCCGACCGGAGGGCGTAGAGCTGCAGCATCCAGCCCCAGGTGGCCGAGGCGGCGGGCACCTGGGGTGGTGCCGCGACCAGGGTGGCCTCCTGCCCGTCGCGCAGCTGCAGCCGATACCAGCCCGGTGTGAGGTCGCCGGGCAGCTCGTCGCGCAGCTCGGTGCGGTCGCCGTCCTCGCTCACCAAGACGGCCGCTCCGGGCAGCGGCCGGGGCCGCCCGTCCAGGCGCGCGGAAACCGTCGGTGGCAGGGCGCCGGCGCGGTCGCGCTCGGCCAGCTTGGCCAACTCGCGGCGACGGTCGGCCTCGCTGCCGGCGTCGACGTCGAGCAGGCCGAGCACCCGGATCACGACGTCGGCGTCGACCTCGACGGGTTCGCGCCGCTCGTTGCGGTAGGAAGTGGCCACCCCGTGGGCCGCGGCCAACCGACGCAGGTCATCGGGAACCGGCTTCGGATTCGCCATCAGCGCGCCGGCCCGGGTGTGGAGCCGACGGGGGAGATGGGACGAAGATGACGAGGAAGCACATCGCTTATATACCCAAGCCGGGGCTTCTCACACAGGCCACCGAAACCCGTTAAGCTGCAGCCGCTTTCGCCTAGTACCCGGTGGCCTGGAAGATGACCCGCCGAGCAATCTGAACCGCGTGGTCGGCGAATCTCTCGTAGAAGCGCCCCAACAGGGTGACGTCCACCGCGGCGGCGACACCGTGCGGCCATCCGGGATCCATCAGCACCGCCAGCAATTGGTGGTGCAGTTCGTCCATCGCGTCGTCGTCGCGACGAATCTGTGCCGCTCGACGAGGGTCTTGGGCCAGCAACACTTCTCGGGCGCCCCCCGCCAACTGCTCGGCCACCGCCCCCATCTCGGCGACGTGTCGGCGCACGTCCTCCGGCACGGCATTGCGGGGATGGCGCATGCGGGCGATCTCGGCCACGTGCACGGCCAGCGCGCCCATCCGCTGGGCGTCCGCGGCGATCCGAATGCCACTGACCACGGCACGCAAATCGGTGGCCACCGGTGCCTGCAATGCCAGCAGGGCGAACGCGGTCTCCTCGACGCGAGCATTGACATCGACGAGGTCTCCTTGGCCCGCGATGACCCGTTCCGCCAGCACCAGGTCGACTGTCAGCAGCGCCTGGGTGGCCTGTCCGATCGAGTCCCCGGCCATCGCGCACATCGCCCCGAGTTGTTCGGTGAGCGAGTCCAACCGGTGGTGAAATGCGCTTCTCATGCAATAGAAGTAGGCCGGAACGCGCGAAATAAACGTCGCAGCGTGCATTGTCGCCGATTGCCGAAAAGCGGCCGGCGAAAGCCGTTCGCCCTCTACGCCTTTCGATCTGACCGGCGGCTACCTGACATCGTCGGCCAGCTCGCGCGCCTCCCGCTCGCTTTCCACCGCGGGGCCGGACCCGGGCAGCGGCTTCCTGGCGACCTCGGGCGTGAAGAGCAGCGTGACGGCGCCCACCAGTCCGCCGAAGATCAGCATGTAGGCGGGTGCCATGACGTTGCCGGTGCCCGACACCAGCGCCTGGGCGATCAGCGGCGTCGTGCCGCCCACCGCCGATATCGAGATGTTGTACGAGATGGCCAGCGACCCGTAGCGCACGTTGGTGGGGAAGAGAGCGGGCAGCATCGCGGGTGCCGTGCTGTCGAAGCACAGCTCCATCAGCCCGATCAGCAGCACCCCGATGAAGATCACCGGGTAGATGGCGCCGAAGCGGATGAGCAGAAACGCCGGAATGGAACCCACCACCAGCAGCGCGCAGCCCGTCCACATGATCGGTTTGACGCCGATGCGGTCGGACAACGCGGCGACGAGCACCACGGTGACCATCAGGATCGCCAACGTCACCACGATCATCACCAGCCCGGCGGTGTGGCCGACGCGCACGAACAGCTTGAGGTACGTCGGCAGGTAGCCGGTCAACATGAAGTCGGCGACCTGAGAGGTCAGCACCAGAGCCGCGCAGATCAATAGGCCCCGCCACTGATCCACGACGGTGCGCCGAAACTGTTGTTTCCGTCCGCCCGAGGGCTGCGCCCCCTCCGTCGCGTTCTGGTAGGCGGATGACTCCTTGAGCCGCAACCGCAGAAACAGCGCGAACAGGCCGAAGGGCGCGCCCAGCAGCAGGGGGATCCGCCAGCCGTAGGCCAGCATGGCGTCGTCGGGGAGCCAGGTCTGCAGCCCGGTCACCATCATTCCGGCGAGCACGAAGCCGACCAGATTGCCCATCGGCAAGAACCCGACCATCATGCCGCGTTTGTGGTCGGGGGCCTGCTCGACCAGATAGGTCATCGCGCCGACATACTCGCCGCCGGTCGATAAGCCCTGGAATATGCGGGCGATGACCAGCAGGATCGGCGCCCAGATCCCGATGGTGCTGTAGCCGGGCAGCAAACCGGTCACGGTGGTGCTCACCGTCATCATCAGAATGGTGACGACAAGGACCCGGTGTCGTCCGATGCGGTCGCCGAGCGGGCCGAAGATGAACCCGCCGAGCGGGCGCACCACGAACGCCGCGGCCAGCGTGCCGAACGTGGCGATCAGGTGGACGCCGCTGACGCTCTTACCGGGATAGAAAACCTGGGCGATGGTGGTGGCGATGTAGCCGTAGACGCCGAAGTCGTACCACTCCATGAAGTTGCCGATCGCGGTCCCCATGATGGTTTGGCGCATGGCCGGGTCGGCGACCCTGATGTCCTTGCGTGCCCATTTCCTCCGGCGGCCCCGTGCATTCATCGACGGATTGCGTACCCAGAAGTCTCGCGGGCCGAACAAATCACAACTCCCAACCGGCTCTGTCGTCTCCATCGACCGGTGGCCGATCGTAACGGCCACGGCAAGGTCGGCGGGAACTCACTGACCTTTCAGGCTGCCGATGCGAAGCGAGAAATCCTGGGGTGTCGACTGCTCCTGGGGCGTCGACTGCGTGGTGGCCTCAATTTCCTCGACGTAGCGTCGCGGGTCGCGGTCGACGATCGGTAATCCCTCGGTCGTGGGGTGTTCGGCCATGAAATCGCTGTATTGCCGACCGAGCGCTTCGCGGAGGCCGATGGGGGCGGCGCGACGGAAGTCGGACAACCCTTCGCGCTCCTCTTCGCCCATGTGCTCGTCGTTGGCCTCCCGGGTGCGGCCGACGGCCGCCCACCACTGCTCGGTGCCGGCCCGGGCCGCGTTGGCGTCGCGCACCCCGTCGCGAATGTCGTTGTGGTCCCCGATGGCGTCGAGCGTCTCGCCCTCGGCGTCGTCGGTGCCCCGCTTCAGCAATTGCGGGTAGAAGATCTTCTCTTCGATGTAGGCGTGCACGTCCAGCTTGTCGGCGAGGGGACGCCACACCCGCTCCAGCGCGCGTTCGTCAGTCGGTGTCTGCGCCTGCAGGTAATCCAGCTGAGCGAACTGTTCGCGGAACCACTCATGATCGGCGAGGATCAACATGGTGATGTCAGCCATCGCGCCGCCCCACCTCCCTCACCGCTACGGTTCGCGGCCATGGTGTCCCATAGCGGCGGGCCAGTCAACCGGCCGGGAATGCTCCAGAAGGGCTGCATACATCGTGCGGATACACTAGGGCACCAGTGTGTCGATCGCCCATGATCGCGCGCCGCAAAAATCCACCACAATCAGAGGTTGTTTTGTGCCTGAGAACCGCAGCGAGCCCGTGAGCCTAGAGCCGCATTTCGACGACGTTCAGGCGCACTACGACCTGTCCGACGAATTCTTCGCGCTCTTCCTGGACCCGACTCGCACCTACAGCTGCGCGTATTTCGAGCGCGAAGACATGACCCTGGAAGAGGCGCAGCTCGCGAAGGTCGACCTGTCGCTCGGCAAACTCGGGCTGCAAGCCGGCCAGACGCTGCTCGACATCGGCTGCGGCTGGGGCACCACCATCGTCCGGGCGCTCGAACAGTACGACGTCAACGTCGTCGGCCTGACCCTGAGCCGCAACCAGCAGGCACACGTGCAGCAGCGCCTGGACCAGCATCCCAGCCCGCGCAGCAAGCGGGCGCTGCTGCAGGGCTGGGAGCAGTTCGACGAAAAGGTGGACCGCATCGTGTCCATCGGCGCCTTCGAGCACTTCGGGCGCGACCGCTATCCCGACTTCTTCAAGATGGCCTACGAGGCGCTGCCCGACGACGGCGTGATGATGCTGCACACCATCATCCAGCCCAGCCAGGAAGAGTTCGAGGAGCGGGGCCTGCCCATCACCATGACCAAACTGCGGTTCATGAAATTCATCATGGACGAGATCTTCCCGGGCGGAGACCTGCCCGCCGCCAAGACCGTCGAAGAGCACGCGACCCGCGCCGGCTTCAGCCTCAAGCTCTACCAGCCGCTGCGCCTGCACTATGCGCGCACCCTCGACACCTGGTCGGCCGCGCTCGAGTCGCGCCGCGACGAGGCCATCGCGATCCAGTCCCAAGAGGTCTACGACCGGTACATGAAATACCTGACCGGTTGCGCCGACCTGTTCCGCGAGGGCTACACGGACGTCGCGCAGTTCACCCTGACCAAGGGCTGACGACCCCGGCTCCCATCCGGGAGGACATAACTGGCCCGGCGGGTCGGTTTATCGGCACCCCGCGCGGGGTAAATCCACGAGCAACAACCTGTTTCGGTGCGCGTCGACCATCGTCGGCGCAAAACCGCAGGGAAGGACTGATCGTGGGTGCCAAGCATCGAATGACCGCGACCCTGGAGCAAAGACCGCGGGCCGGCTCAACCGCGCGGCGCAGGCCGGGCGTCGCCACGATATGTGATGTCGTTTCCGCGTCTACGCTGTGCGCGGCGGCGTGTGCGGTCCTGGTGCTCAACGTCCCACACAGCGAAAAGCGAACGATCGAGGTGAGCCAGGAGCCGCCTGCGGCTGCGCAGCCCGTGCGGCAAGTGGGCACGGTGATCGCCGTGACGGCGGGCTCGGTCACCGCGCGCAGCGCCAACGGGTACACCCAGACCTATCTGGTCACCCCCAACACCACGCTCATCGGTCGCGGCGGCCAATCCGCTGCTGCCGCTACGCATTTCACGCTCAACGACAGTGTTGAGATCGTCGGAACCATTCAGAATGGCACCGTCCTGGCCACCGCGGTGGCCGATCGCAACGCCGGGCGCGGCGACGGGCCGCCGATGGATTACCTTGACGGTCAGATAGTTCCGGTCGGCCGCACCTGAATCCTTCCTGGCGCAAAGAATCTGCCGCTCGGCGCCTTCCACGAACAGCCCTGCCGGGCTAGTCTCTGTGCCATCCAGCCAGAGGAGGGCCCATGGGCGAGCAGGAAGTAAAGATGATCATCCTGTCCACCGACGACCTCGACGAGTCGATCCGGTTCTACAGCGAGACTTTGGGCATGCCGCTGAAATTCCGCGACGGCGCGCACTTCGCCGCCCTCGACGGCGGCCCGGTAACGCTCGCGCTGGCGACCTCCGTGGACCATCCCATACCCGGTCAGGTCGTCGTCGGCATCAAGACCGCTGACGTCGACGCCGCGGCCAAGGCGGTGGAGGCCAGCGGCGGCGGGATCGTCAAAACCCCATACGACGACGCGCACGAACGCCGCGCCGTGGTCTACGACAACAAGGGCAACGGTCTGGTGTTCTACAAACCGCTCGCCCGCTGACAACTACTTGCCGGTGCGCTCGCGGTGCTTGCACCCCGGCCAGCAGCATGGGCGGCGCTTGCCTTCTTCCAGCTCCTCCTGCGTCCGGCGGATGCGGCGCTGTCGGGTCGTTTCCTGCTTGGCGTCCTCGACCCAGCAGATGAACTCGTTGCGGGCCAGCGGCGTGATGTCCTTCCACGCGGCGAGGGCCGTGGCGTTGCCGATCAACGACTCGCGCAGGTCCGCCGGGAGCTTGTGCACCACCCCGCCGGGTATTCGCTGGCTGCTCATGGGGTTAGGCTAACCCGCCGTTCAGCCTCAAATGTGCGCTGTCGTCGTGTAATTCGTCGCGGCGCAGGCCCATGGGTGTGAGGTCTGGGACGTCCCCGCCGGCGACCACCGCGCGGGTGAGGGGCGTGAGCGCCCGAAACAGCGTCTCCACCTCGTCGTCGTCGAGCGCATTGAGCGCGGACAGCGAGAGCGCATCGGTGGAGCGTTCGATGTGGTCCTTCAGTTCCCGGCCGGCCGCGGTGAGCGAGCCGTCATCGTCCAGCAGTCCCCGTTCGGTCAGCCGCTGCTCGTGGTGCTGCCACGCGGCCTCGTCGTAGTCACGGGTCCGCGCGATGTACTCGCGCGGAACTCCGCCGGCCGCGGCATGCAACACGTTGGACTCCCGTCCCGAGATGCCGGCGGCCGCCAGCACAGCGACGTGCCCGTCGCCCCGGTGCTCGCGCAGCAGCGTCGTCGCGTGCCACAGCGCGGCCAGCGGATCTCCCGGCCATGGCAAGGCCAGGTTGGCGGCGAACAGCGGGCGCGCGTCCAGCGGGGCGTGCCGGGCCGCCTTGCCCGCCAATTCCGCTGCGGTACGGATGTTTTCGTCATCGCCCAGCCCGTAGCGGCGCAGCGCCGCGACGGCGGATTCCTGCCGGGCCCGCAACGCCGCGGCCGGGCCGGCGACCTCCCATGCCGCCGGCAGCGCCTTGGCGACGCGTTCGGGAGCGAAGTTGTAGAAGATCGCGGTGACCACCTGCCGGGGCACCGGGCCCAGCGGCGCCGATCGGGCGGCGAAGTAGCCCATCCAGAAGCCGCGGTAGCCCAGACCGTCCAGCGCCGCCCGTGCCTCCGGAGCGAAATACGTCACCGCATGTAGCGGTTCGAACCGGTCGAAGAAGCGCCGCGCCAGCGCCGGCTCTCTTTGCACGATCGCAGTTAACCACACTCGCCGCTTCGGGCGGCCCTGACGACGGCACGCCGGATCGCCTCGTACCCGGTGCAGCGGCAGAGATTGGAAGTTAGCAGCTCCCGCAGCCGCTCCGCGTCGTCGACGATGCCGGGGTCGGCGTCCAGCGCACCCGCCGCCAGCATCAGGAAACCCGGAGTGCAGAAACCGCACTGCAACGCGTGCTCGGCCGAAAACGCTTGCTGCAACGGGTGATCGGTGCCATCCGGTGCGGCGAGACCCTCCACCGTGCGGATCTCGCGCCCGCCGCACTGAACGGCGAACATCAGGCAGGAGCGCACAGCGTCGCCGTCGACCAACACCGTGCAGGCCCCGCAGACGCCGTGTTCGCAGCCGAGGTGGGTGCCGGTCAGCCCGCAGTCCTCGCGCAGGGCGTCGGCGAGCGTGCGACGCGGCGGCACGTCAATGACGTACTGGCGCCCGTTGACCGTCAACTCGATGTGCACGGCATCATCCTCGGGCTCGGGCCTGGACGAGGGCGCGGCGGGTGAGCACGCCCACCGCGTGCCGTTGGTATCCGATGTCCGCGTGCGGCTGGGGGATCGGCGCGGCGTCCTCCTCGGCGGCGGCGCGCGCGGCGGCGGCGATGGCGGAGTCGTCGAACGGACGCCCGATCAACGCGGCCTCGGCCGCGGCCGCGCGCAGCGGTCGGTCCGCCGCGTTGACCAGTCCCACCGAGGCGGATGCGACGCGGCCGTCCGCGACGGTCACGGCCACCGCCACCGCGAGTTCGGCGAAGCTGGCGTGGGTGCGCCGATGTTCGACGAAGCCGACGGCGGTGCCGTCCGGCAGCAGGGGCAGGCGCACCTCGGCGAGCAGTTCGTCGGGGCGCCGGACCGTGGTGAACGGGCCGGTGAAGAAATCCTCCGCGCGCACCGTGCGCCGCCCGCCCGAGCCGAGCAGGTCGACTTCGGCCCCCAGCGCCACCGCGATCGTCGGCCACTCCGCCGCCGGGTGGGCGTACGCGAGGCTGCCCAGCATCGTGCCCCTGGCGCGGATCGGAGGGTGGGCGATGTGGTGGGCGACGCGGCCCAACAGCTCACCCAGTGGCCCTGGCGCGCAACCGGATTCGAACGCACGGTGCCTGACCAGCGGGCCGACCCGCAGCACCGCGCCGTCGCGCGTCATGCGGTCGAAACCCGCGACGCCGTTGATGTCGACCAGCCGCCGGGGCCGGATGGCGCGGAAATTCATCTCCAGCACCAGGCTTTGCCCGCCGGCCAAAACGTGCGCATCGCCGTCGGCGAGCGCGGCCACGGCTTCGTCTACGCTGCGCGCGGCGACGTAGTCGAACGGCGCGGGTTTCATCGGGTGGCCCGCCAGCAGTTGTACGCGGTGAGCGGCATCTGCAGTCGGGAGGGGTCGTCGATTCCGAGCGCGTCGACGACGGCGTTGACGATTGCGGGGGGCGTTCCGATGCAGCCCGCCTCGCCGGCGCCCTTCGCGCCCAGCGGTGTGTTCGGGTTGGGCGTGCAGGTCTCCGCGAACCGCAGCGGCGGCAGCTCCGAGATGGTCGGGATCAGGTAGTCGAGCAGGCTGACCGTGGCCGGGCGACCGTCCGGGTCGTAGCGCACTTCCTCGCACATGGCCTGCCCGAGCCCCTGCACCGTCGAGCCGTAACCCTGCCCGTCGACGATCAACGGATTCACCACGACGCCGTAGTCGTCCACGGCGACGACCTTCAGCACGGCGATCTCCCAAAGCTCGGTGTCGACCTCGACCACGGCGATGTACGCGCCGAACGGAAACCCTTCCGGCGGCGCGAATATCTCGTCGGCGCGCAATTGTCCCTCCGCGGCCAGGTCGGCCAGACTCATCGCGTGGCCGCCGGCGTGCACCTCGCCCTTGCGGTATTCCACGTCGGCGGCCGGGACGGCGCGGATTTCCGCCATGCGCTGCCGGGCGGTCTCGATCAACTTGCCGGCCGCCCGGTGCAACGCGGCGCCGCCCGTCTGCATCGACCGGCTGGCGAATGAGCCGATGCCCTGGGGGATCACGGCGGTGTCCCCCTCGACCAGCCGCACCCGCTCCGCGTCCACGTCGAGCACCGCGGCGACCACCTGCGGGAAGGAGGTTTCATGGCCCTGGCCCGTCGAGCAGCAGCCGGACAGCGCCACAAACGTGCCGTCCGGGCAAGCTTCGACCGCGCCGAATTCGTCACCCGCCCCGGAACGTTCGACGTAAGTGCACAGCCCGATGCCGATCGGCGGCTCACCGGCGGCGCGGCGGCGGGCCTGCTCGGCGCGCCACCCGTGGTAGTCGACCTCGCGCACGGCCAGGTCCAGGGCGGCGGCGTAGTCACCGCTGTCGTAGGTGTACCCGGTCGGGGCGGCATACGGAAACGCCTCGGGGGCAATGAAATTGCACCGCCGCAGCTCGACCGGATCCATGCCGAGCCGCCGGGCCAGCAACTCGACCGTCCGCTCGATCGCCGACGCCGCCTCGGGGCGGCCGGCGCCGCGGTACGGGCTGGTGGGCGCGGTGTTGGTGACCACGGCGCGGGCCCGCACGTGCACGTGCGGAATCGCGTAGGCGCCGGTGGCCATCAGCGCCGTCGCCGTCGGTACGAACGAGCCGGTGTGCGGGTAGCCGCCCACGTCGGCGTCGACGTGCAGCTCGTAGGCGAGGATGCGCCCTTCGGCGCTGGCCGCCATGCGGACCCGCTGGTTCTGCCCCCGCCCGTGCGGCGCACCCGTCAGCGACTCGGCACGGTCCTCCAGCCAGCGCACCGGCCGGCCCAGCCGCCGGGCCGCCGCGACCACCGCCAGGTACTCGGGCCACGTCTCACTTTTGCCGCCGAACGCGCCGCCGACGTCCGGCACGATGACACGGACCTGCTCCGGCCGCAGCCCGAACCCGGCGGCCAGGTCGCGGCGCAGACGGTGCGGCGTCTGATGCGAAACCCAAACCGTCAGCCCGCCGCCCGGCTCCGGGCGCACCACAATCGCCCGTGGCTCCATGAACATGTGCGAGACCAGTTGTTGGCGATAACCGGCGGTCACCACCACGGCCGCGTTCCGCCAAACAGACTCGTCGATGCGATCGCCAAACTCCTTGTCGGTGGCGGCATTTCCCTTGCCCGGGAACAACTGCACGTCGCTGGCGGCCGCCTCGGTCGGGTCGAGCAGGACGGGCAGCGGCGCGATGTCGACACGCACCGCGTCTCGGGCGTCCTCGGCCAGATACCGATCGTCGGCGACGACGATCGCCACCGGCTCCCCGACGTAGCGCACCCGCTCGGTGGCCAGCGCCGGCCATGGCCGGCCCTCCACGGACCCCGGGTCCAGCATCGGGGGGGTGTCGGGCAGGAACGGAAGGTCGGTGTGCGACCACGCGGCGGCCACCCCCGGCAACGACCGGGCCGTCACCACGTCCACCGCGCGCAGCTCCCCGTGGGCGACGCCGCTGCGCACGAAGGCGGCATCCAGGCATCCGGGGAGGCGCAGGTCACCGACGTAGCCACCCGCTCCGCGCACCAGCCGCGAATCCTCACGGCGTTGCAGCCGCGCACCAATCATCCGGCCCATTTACCCATGTACCGGGCGTGACAAACGAATCACCCCGGGGCTCAAAGCCTCAGCAGGCGCTCGGCGTTGCGGTGGGCGATCTTCTCTCGATCGGCCTGGCTGATCGGCATCCGATCGAGAAACTCCCGGCACGCCTTGATGTTTCCATAGGGATAGTCGGCGGTGAAGACGACGCGGTCGATCCCGATGACGTTGACCATCGCCAGGTAGGCGTTGAACGACAGGCTCCAACTGGGATCCATCGCGCCGGGCCGCTGGCTGAAGAAGTCGCCGGCGAGGATGCCGCCGTAGAAGTTCTCCCGCAGGTACTCCTTCACGGTGCGCTTGAGGCCCGTCTCGGCCGGCGGAAATGAATAGTCGGTCCGCCATCCCATCCAGCTCAGCGCCTCGAAGTGGTGACCCACAATGACCTGCAACTGGGGGAACCGGTCGAACACGCCGCCGAGGATCAGTCGTAGGCAATGCAACCCGGTGTCGATGTGCCAGCCGACCCCGGCGGCCGCCAACCGTGCCGTTATTTTCCGATCGAAGCCGGCGTAGTAGGCGTCGATGACCGGCAGGGGCGGCAGGGTGGGATGCAAAAAGATTGGCACGCCGAGTGATTCGGCGGATTCGAAGACCGGCCAGAAGAAGGTGTCGTCGAGGTAGCGGCCGTTGACGTGACCGTTGATCAGGGCGCCCACGAAGCCGTGGTCGCGGACGGTGCGTTCGAGCTCGGCGGCGGCCGCCGCCGGGTCGCGCATCGGCAGGGTGGCGAAACCGCGGAACCGATCCGGGTGCCTGGCGATCGCGGCCGCCACCTCCTCGTTGGCCCGCCGCGCCAACTCGGCCGCCACCGCTGGTTCCAGCGTCTCGGGGCCCGGGACGGAGTGCGAGAGGATCTGCACGTCGATGCCCGCGGCGTCCATCGCGGCGAGCCGGCCTTCGCCCAGGTCGTTGATTCCCGGCGGCCACTCCCCGTCCGCTCCGGGGGAGCCGTAGCCCGCGTGCATCAGCAGTTCGGTCGCCGGATCCAGCCCCTGGTTGTGGTGCTCTTCGGCTATGGCCGCAAACCTGTAGTGCTCCTCGATACCGATGACCTTCATCCGTCTCCTCCCATCCATGGACACCCACGAGACCGGGGCGCTCGGCGTTCACCGGGTACCCGGCGCGGGCGGCCCCCGCATAGTCTCGAATCCGTGACCATCCCGTACGACGATGCGCTGTGTGAGCGGATTCGGGGCCACCTGGCGGACCATGAGCGTCGCGAGGTGACCGACCCGACAAAGCGGCACGCGGCGGTCGCCGTGGTGCTGGTCGACTCGGCCCTGGGCGAGGACCGGGTCGACCCGGCGCCCGTGGACGAGTGGAACGGTGACCGTCCCTTGCCCGGGGCCGGCCTCGACGGCCGGATGGTCGATGTTTCCGGGGGCGCGGCATTCCTGTTGTGCCGCAGGGCATCCCGCCTCACCTCGCACGCTGCGCAGTGGGCGCTGCCCGGCGGGCGGCTCGACCCGGGAGAGACCGCCGTCGACGCGGCATTGCGGGAACTGCACGAGGAAGTCGGCATCAGCCTGCCCGAGTCGGCCGTGCTGGGGCTCCTGGACGACTACCCCACCCGGTCCGGGTACGTGATCACCCCGGTGGTGATCTGGGGCGGCGGCCGGCTCGATCCCCGGCCGGCGCCCGACGAGGTGGTGGCGGTGTACCGGGTGGGTCTACACCAGTTGCAACGCGACGATTCTCCGCGGTTCATCACGATCCCGGAGAGCCCCCGCCCGGTGGTGCAGATTCCGCTGGGAAACGACCTGATTCACGCCCCGACCGGCGCCGTGCTGCTGCAGCTGCGGTGGTGGTGTCTGGAAGGCCGTCACGACCCGGTGGGCGGGCTCGAACAACCGGTCTTCGCCTGGCGGTAGCGGTCGGTGGACGACCCCCGGGCAAGCGTGCCGGCTCACCGACGGCGGGTTCTCGTCTTCCTCGCCGGCGCCGACAGGCGGCGGTCGACGGCGGACAGCGCGCGCTCGGCCCACCGAATGTTCTCCTCCTCGAACGCGATTCCGCGCAGCAGCGTCAAGTAGGGACCGATTCGCTGGGCATGGGCCAGGAAGTCCTCCTCGTCGCAGCCGTCGAGCATGCGCGCGCGCAACCGTTCGTAGCGTTGCAGTTTGGCCGTCGCCCATTGCAGTCGTTCGACGATGGACTCACGCACCGCCCGCGTGTCGCCGGCGTCTGCGGCTTGGACCTTGATGAGCAGTTCATCGCGGATCACCGACGGCTTGGGCGGCCGCGCGGTGAACTCCTGGATCGCCTCGCGGCCGGCACCGGTCAGCGAGAACAGGCGCTTGTTGGGCCGCCGCTCCTGGTGCACCACCCGCGCCGCGATGAGACCTTGCTCGGCGAGCCGGTCGAGCTCGCGGTACAGCTGCTGCGGCGTGGCCATCCAGAAGTTCGCGACCGAGGCGTCGAATTCTTTGGCCAGGTCGTATCCGGATGACTCCCCCTCGAGGAGGGCCGCCAATACCGCATCCCGCAGCGACATCGACACAGGCTACAACGCGATGAGTAATCAACAAAGTGATTAATCGCACTATGGACATGCCGGGGCCTTCGGCATAGCGTCAACGGCACTCCTGAAACGAATTCACTAGGCGAGGTGTCGGATGCATCCGTTCCGCAAGGCGGTCGAAGAACGCGACGAGAAGGGCATCCAGGCCCTGCTTGCCGACGACGTGGTGTTCACCAGCCCGGTGGCGTTCAAGCCGTACGTCGGCAAGCCGATCACCGCCGCGATCCTGCGCGGCGTCATGCGTGTCTTCGAGGACTTCCGCTACGTCCGTGAGATCCACGACGGGGGCGGTCGCGACCATGCGTTCGTGTTCGAGACCGGGATCGCCGGAGCGCCGGGGGTCAAGATCACCGGTTGCGACTTCCTGCACTTCAACGACGACGGCCTCATCGACGATTTCGTGGTGATGGTGCGACCGCTATCCGGCGCGAAGGCGCTGTCGGAGGCGATGGGCGCCCAGTTCGACCGAATCCAGCAGGAGGCGCTCGAGCTGGCCGACGAGTTCACCACCGCGTAGGAGTAGCGAGCATGCGAATCGGATTGGGCATCAACTACGCGGGCGGTTTCAAGGACGTGGCGGCCGAAGTGGCCGACCTCGAGCGCGCCGGACTCGACATTGTCTTTGTCCCCGAGGCGTATTCGTTCGACGCGGTGAGCGCGCTGGGCTACCTGGCCGCCAGCACCGACCGGGTCGGGCTGGCCTCGGGGATCCTGCAGCTCTACACCAGAACGCCGACGCTGACCGCGATGACCGCGGCCGGCCTGGACTACGTCTCCGACGGTCGGTTCACGCTGGGCCTGGGAGCTTCGGGCCCACAGGTCATCGAGGGCTTCCACGGTGTCCCGTACGACGCGCCGATCGCCCGGACCCGCGAGGTGATCGACATCTGCCGCCAGGTGTGGCGGCGCGAGACGCTCACACACCAGGGCAGGTACTACACGATCCCGCTGCCCGCCGGGCAGGGCACTGGGCTTGGCAAGCCGCTCAAGCTGATCAATAAGCCCGTGCGGGAACGTATTCCGATCCTGGTGGCGGCGCTGGGACCCAAGAACGTCGAGCTGGCGGCCGAGATCGCCGAGGGCTGGCAGCCGATCTTCTACCTGCCCGAGAAGGCGTCGCAGGTGTGGGGAGAGGCGCTGGCCGCCGGCCGGGCCAAGCGCGACCCCAGTCTGGGTGACCTAGACATCTACGCCGGACCGGTGCTGGCCATCGGCGAAAACGTGGAACCGCTAAGGGAATTCGTCAAACCCCACCTCGCCCTCTACATCGGCGGAATGGGCGCCAAGGGCAAGAACTTCTACCACGCCCTGGCGACCAAGTACGGCTACGGCCCGCAGGCCGATCGGATTCAAGAGCTCTACCTCGCCGGGGACAAGGACGGCGCCGCCAAGGTCGTCCCCGACGAACTCGTGCGGGACGTGAACCTCATCGGCAGCCGCGAATTCGTCAAGGACCGCGTGGCCGCGTTCCGGGAGGCCGGGGTTACCACGCTCAATGTCTCGCCCATCGCGTCCACAACCGCCGAGCGGATCAAGCTGATCGAGACGCTGCGCGAACTCGTCTGACCGTCGGGCCTCGTCAGCCCTGGCGGTGGGCGCCTCGGCGGAGTCGAACCGCTCGAGTCACGGCCGTCAGCAGCGCCAGCGCCGCCATCACGGCGAGGATGGCCGTCGAAACAGTCGACCCGACCGTCGTCAGAATCAGCGGCAGGCCGAAACCGATGTACGTCACCACGTAGAACGCGCCAACGAGCGCGCCGCGCAAGCGTTTTGGCGCCGCGGCCTCCAGGTCGATCAAGCCCTCGCGCAGACACAGACCGGAGGCGCTGCCCAGCACCAGGAACAGTGGCAGACCGAGCGCCGGCGACATGGCCGGCGGGGCCAGCGCGGTGACCGCGTAGCCGAGCGCGGCGAGCACCGCACCGGCGGTGCCGGCCTGCGGCCCCCACCGGCGCGCGCGGGCGAGCACTTGGATAAGCCCGCTGACCCCGTTGACCAGCAGCGTGGCCAGGCCGGCGGCCATCGGAGCCGCGAGCCCGGTGTGCACGCGGCTGGGGATCGCGATGAATCCGAGTGTCGCCGAAGCGAATACCCACGGCGCCAGCGGCATCGCCCAACTCAACGCCCGCGCCGCACCCCGCCCGCCGCCGCTCGACGGCTCCCAAACCTGGGTGGTTTCCGGCTCCGTGGTCCCCCCTCGCCCCGCGACGACGATCGCGACGGCCATCGCGGCCACTCCGACGGCGGCCGCGATCCCGAACGACAGCCGGACGCCGACCGGACCCGCGCCGGCGATCAACGCTCCCGCGAACGGGCCGATCGCGAAGCCGGCCATCAACGCCGCGCCCGCGGCGGCCGCGCCGGCGGGGCCTTTCAGGTCCGAGGCCCACGCGGTGCAGGAACTCATGGCCAGCCCGACCCCGAGCCCGACTACCAGGCGTCCCAGCAGCAGAACGTCGTACTGCTGCGAATAGAACATGGCCACCGTCCCCGCCACGGCGGTAGCCGTCCCCGCCAGTGCCACCGACCGACGCCCGAAGGCATCCGAGGCGCGTCCGCCGACAATCAGACCGGGCAGCAAGCCCAGCGCGTAGATGCCGAAGATCGCATCCAGGGTGGCCGAGCTGAGGTGCTGCCGAACGCTGAGCAAGGGCATCAACGCGACGAAGTGGTTGGCCACCCAGCCGATGGACAGCAACAACACCAGGACGGCGGCGAACGCGCTCCGGACCGGAGCCGGGCCGTCACCCATGTCCAGCGTGGCCAAAGCCGACGGCGGAGTTGACCCGTTGGACCCGGACACCGGACGTTCCTCCCCTCGGGTCCCGGCGCGGTGGGGACCGACGAAACCTAAACGACGACGCGGACGTGGCAGTTATTCCCGTTCGGCAGCGAGATGCACGCTGCGCAAACGGCTGATTCACCGGCGCAATCGCACGGCGGGGTTTCAAATCGGTCGATTTGGTGTACTGATACCACTACTCGGCTCCAGGAAGGCAAACGATGAAGCAAATTGCGGCCGCCACGTTCGCGATCGCCGCCGTGCTGCTGTCCAGCGCGTGTTCGGCCTCACAGGTCATCAACACCGGCGGCGACACCAAGTGCAAGGACTTCACCTCTCAGGACGAGAAGAAGCAGAACGACGAGGTCAGCAAGATGCTGAAGGACAAGAACGGCACGGACCCCGCCAACGCTGAGATCTCGGCCACCCGACTGTCGGCGCTGACGTACTGCCAGACGTTGGGCAAGCCGGACACCAAGATCTCCGACGCGCCCCACGGCTGACGGTCACTGCGGCGGTGAGCCGCACCTTCGGAACGCGCGCCGCACTGGCGCGATGGGGAAGCGCAGGTGGCGCCGGCGAAACTAGTGTTTGTCGGCGGCGTCTGCGTCGGCCGCCGCACTCACGAGTTCTCGGCGTCCCGCGTGTGCCTCGGCCCGCATCCGCTCCACCATGTGCGGGTAGTGCAGCTCGAAAGCCGGTCGCTCCGAACGGATCCGGGGCAGTTCGGTGAAGTTGTGCCGCGGCGGCGGGCAACTGGTCGCCCACTCCAGCGAGTTGCCGTGGCCCCAGGGGTCGTCCACCAGGACCGGTTCGCCGTAGCGCCAGCTCTTGAACACGTTCCACACGAACGGCAGAACCGAGACGGCAAGGATGAACGCCCCGATGGTGGAGACGAAGTTGAGCGTCGCGAACCCGTCGGTGGGCAGGTAGTCGGCGTAGCGGCGCGGCATACCCGAAGTGCCCAGCCAATGCTGGACCAGGAACGTGGTGTGGAAGCCGATGAAGGTCAACCAGAATTGCAGCTTGCCCAGCCGCTCGTCGAGCAGCCGGCCCGTCATCTTGGGGAACCAGAAGTAGATGCCGGCGTACGTGGCGAACACGATGGTGCCGAAGAGTGTGTAATGAAAGTGCGCCACAACGAAGTAGGTGTCACTGATGTGGAAGTCCAGCGGCGGGCTGGCCAGCATCACCCCCGTCAGGCCGCCCAGCAGGAAGGTCACCAGGAAGCCCACGGAGAACAGCATCGGGGTCTCAAAGGTGAGTTGCCCCTTCCACATCGTGCCGATCCAGTTGAAGAACTTGATGCCGGTGGGGACGGCGATCAGGAACGTCATGAATGAGAAGAAGGGCAGCAGAACGGCTCCGGTGGCGTACATGTGGTGGGCCCATACCGCGACCGACAATGCCGCGATGGCCAGCGTCGCGTAAACCAGTGTCGTGTAACCGAACAGCGGCTTGCGCGAGAAGACCGGGATGATCTCGGAGATGATGCCGAAGAACGGCAGCGCGATGACGTACACCTCGGGGTGCCCGAAGAACCAGAACAAATGCTGAAACAGGATGACCCCGCCGTTGGACGCGTCGTAGATGTGCGCGCCGATGCGGCGGTCGGCCTCCAATCCGAACAGTGCGGCGGTCAGGAGCGGGAAGACCACCAGGACAAGAACACTGGTCACCAGAATGTTCCAAGTGAAGATGGGCATCCGGAACATCGTCATGCCCGGGGCCCGCAGGCACACCACGGTGGTGATCATGTTGACCGCGCCCAGAATGGTGCCCAGACCCCCGACACCCACCCCCAGAATCCACAAGTCGCCGCCCACGCCGGGGCTGTGCACGGCATCGGAGAGCGGCGTGTAGGCGGTCCAGCCGAAATCGGCCGCACCGCCGGGAACGATGAAGCCGCCCAACGCGATCAGCGCTCCGCAGATGAAGAGCCAGAACGACAGCGCGTTCAGCCGTGGGAATGCGACGTCGGGCGCGCCGATCTGCAAGGGCAGCACGAGGTTGGCGAATCCGAAAACGATGGGAGTCGCGTAGAACAGCAACATCGCCGTGCCGTGCATGGTGAACAGCTGGTTGTACTGCTCGTTGGAGAGGAATTGCAGCCCGGGCCGTGCCAGCTCGAGGCGCAAGAGCAGTGCCATCAGGCCGCCGATGAAGAAGAAGATGAAACAGGCGACCATGTACATGATGCCGATCATCTTGTGGTCGGTGGTGCTGATGATTTTGTAGATCAGGTTGCCCTTGGGGCCCGTTCGCGCGGGAAACGGCCGGCGGGCTTCCAGGCCGCTGACCGGCGGTGCTTCAGCCGTCATCGATTACCTCCACGGGGCCCAGCGATCAAGCCGCCCAAGTATTTCGAGGCAGCGGCGAGCCGACCTAGGGTCAAACGTCCCTAAATTCGCGCGGATTTCGTGCGACGCGGCGCGGGAAGGGGAGCCTTTCCAAGGTCTGCGGCACCGTCGCGACCCGAAGGGGGGTGTTGTCCGCCGACCGATGAGCGGCGAACATCAATCGGCGCGCCAATCCGACACGCTCTGCAGCGAATTGGGCAGCTCGTCCTGCCGGACGGCCTGAGCGAGCAGTTCACCCAGCAGCGGACCGAATTTCATCAGGTTGGCGCCGACGAACGCGACGACGCGGCCGCGGCGCGCCACGGTCCAGCCGTCGCCGCCCGAGTCGAGCCACGGCGCGCGGATCGTCACGCAGTCCACGCGGCCCACCGGGTAAAGCGCCGGGAACAGCGCGCGCACCGTCGCAGGGTCCGGCACCTCCTGCCCGAAAGCCCACCGGCCGGTCCTGCCCAGCGGCAGACCGTAACCCTCGGGCGCCGACAGGCACGCCGAGCCGGTCGCATCGGCGCCCTCGTAGGAGAACCGAGTGTGCGGGACGAAGTGCATGCCGAGCGGGCCGAAGAGTTCCGCCGTCCGCACCCCGGCGCAGATCAGCACCCGCTCGGCCCGCAGCACCGTCCCGTCGGCGAGGATCACCTTGCCGTCGTCGGCGACCGACACGACGTCTCCGCGCCGGATTTCGACCCGCCGCGCCAACGCGGACAGTGCGCGGCGGACACGCAGGCTGCCGCCGAGCGGATCGAGCACACCGGCCTCCCACGGCGGGGCTGCGAATGGGATCCGCGTGGCGATCTCGGCGGCGTCCGCCCAGCGGAACTTCGCGCCGGCCTCAGTCATCGCGACCGCGATCTCGTCGCAGGAGCCGGCGGCGATGAACCCCTCCGGGCCCAGCAGCCGGCCCGCGCCGAGCTCGGCTTCCCAGCGCTGCCAACCGGTGCGGGCTTGCAAGGCGAGGCGGCACAGCTCGGGGCGCCGGTGGGCGGTCCGGAAGATGCGGGCAAGTCCCGTGGACTGCTCGCCGAACGGCCGGCCGCGCTCCAGCACGAGCGCCCGCTCGCCACGCCGCGCCAGCTCGTAGGCGGCGGCCAGCCCGCAGACCCCCGCGCCGACGATGACGATCACGCGATCGGCATACCCACGCGGCTAGAAGAAGAACCCGGCGTGGGGCGCGTCCGGCACCGCGAACAGCCGGTCGGCCACCGCAATTGCCGACGGGTCGTCGGCACGGGCCAAACCGGCGATGGCGAGGTCGCGCCAGCTCGTGCCGCCGAGCAGGACGCCGGCCAGCCCCTCGACGTCGACCTCCAGCTGCGCCCGCCGTTCGGTCGGTTCGGCGCCGCCGCTGGTCACGCTGAAACAACGCGAATTGTCCGGCACCATGGGGTCTTTCACCGCGATGTTGACGGCACCGTCGCCGCTGTAGTGGCGTGCCGCCAGCGCCCGCGGCGCATCGAGGACCCGCAGCCACGTCTCGTCGTGCACCGCGGTGACCCGCGCTGCCCGCCGGTCGGTCAGTAGCCAGGGCAGCGGGTCGTCGAGCGGCAGCATCCAAAACACCACGCGGTCAATGAGGTCCAGGCCGAGCAGGAACCGCAGCAGTCCGAGGTAGGCCTGCGGGGTGGGCGCGAAGAAGTCCTCGACGGCGATGGTGCGCTGGTCGCTGACGAACCACCGCTCGGTGTCGATGGGACGGTAGCGGGCGAACCCCGATTCGGCTCCCGGCGCACCGTGCACCGCGACGTACGAGGGCTGTGGTGACGACTCGGTGCGCAGCCGCAGGCTTTGCCACCAGACGTCCGGCCGGTCGATGGTCCCCGGACGCGACGGGCGATGCTCGGCATAGATGCGGGGCAACAGCTCCCATGCTTGCGCGGCGTCGATCAACCGAACCGGACCGCCGCCCCCGACGTCGCGCCGCAGCGCCGCCCGTGCGGTGTGCACCTCGACGGTCTGCGACGTACTGGCGACACCGTATCCGTACCGGCCATAGATCGTCGCCTCCGACGCCCGCAGCGACGCGACCACTTCACCGCGGGCCGCGAAGTCCCCCAACTGATGACGGATCAGCTCCGTGGCGATCCCCCGCCGGGTGAATGACGGCAGCACCCCGATATGCGTGACGGCGGCGTGCCCCACCAGCGCGCCGCCCGGGAGCGTCATCCGACTCGTCACCGCGTCCGCGGTGCCGACCAGTTGACCGTCGGCGAAAGCGCCGACGGTGCGGCCGGGTTCGAGCAGCCCGGCGATGCGGCCGGGTGGCAGGTCCGGCAGCGGCGGGAAGCCGATCATGGCGACGCGAAACACGTTGGCGGCCGCCAGAAGCTCGTCCTCGCTGTCGAGGACCCGGATCTCGGTGGTCATCCGGCCATCATGTCGCGTGCGCGCCGCGGCCTGGACCGCGGGCCGCTAACGAATCTGCAAGCCGGTCAATGCCCGCGAGATCACCAGGCGCTGGATCTCGCTGGTGCCCTCGAAGATGGTGAAGATCTTGGCGTCGCGGTGCATCCGCTCGACGGGATAGTCGCGGGTGTAGCCGTTGCCGCCCAGGATCTGGATCGCCTCGTCGGTGACGTAGACGGCCGTTTCACTGGCCACCAGTTTGGCCATCGACCCCTCCGCCGCGTCGAACGATTGGTTGTTGCGCGCCATCCACCCGGCCCGCCATACCAGCAGACGGGCGGCGTCGATGCGGCTCTTCATGTCGGCCAGCTTGAACGCCACCGCCTGGAATTCACCGATCTTGCGGCCGAATTGCTCACGCTGGCAGGCATAGTCGAGGGCGTACTCGTACGCGGCCCGGGCGACGCCGACCGCCATCGCGCCGACCGTGGGCCGGGTGCGCTCGAAGGTCTTCATCGCCGCCTGGCTCCGCGCCGAGGCGCCCGACTTGACGCGGGCGATCCGCGCCTCGAACTTCTCCCGCCCACCGAGGATGTGGTCTTCGGGAAGCCGCACGTTGTCCAGCACCACCTCGGCGGTGTGGGACGCCCGAATCCCGTGCTTCTTGAACTTCTGTCCCTGCGCCAGCCCGTTGACCCCCGCGGGGACGACGAAGGTGGCCTGGCCGCGGGTGCCGAGCTCGGGGTAGACCGATGCCACGACGATGTGCACGTTGGCGATGCCGCCGTTGGTCGCCCACGTCTTGGTGCCGTTGAGGACCCACTCCCCGGCGGCCTCGTCGTAGCGGGCCCGGGTGCGAATGGCGCCGACGTCGGAACCCGCGTCGGGCTCGGACGAGCAGAACGCGCCCAGCTTCGGCTCGTCGGCCGTACCGAACATCTCGGGCAGCCAGCGGCCCAGCTGTTCGGGAGTTCCGTTGCCCGCCAGGGCCGCCGCGGCCAGGCCGGTGCCCATGATGGACAGCGCGATGCCGGCGTCGCCCCAGAACATCTCCTCGAATGCGGTGAGCATGCCCAGCCCGGTGGGCTCGGCCGCCTGCTGCGCGAAGAAGTCGGGAGAGTACAGGCCCACCTTCGCGGCCTCCTGGATCACCGGCCACGGGGTTTCCTCCCGTTCGTCCCACTCCGAGGCGGCGGGGCGGATGACGTCGGCGGCGAACTTGTGCACCCAGTCGCGCACCTCGATCACGTCGTCGGTCAGCTGCAATGAAAAAGTCACGGCTTCACTCCTGAATTATCTGTGCTCTCAACGGTTTCCGTATTGGGCGAGGACGCTGACGGTCTGGCTGACCCACGCCTCGAAGTACCGCTCCTCGTCGATGTTTCCCGGCAGGCGGCCGGTCAGCGCCTGCAGCGTTGCGGCATAGGACAACGACCCGATGGCGACGGCGGCGGCCGCCTCCGGATCGGGGATGCGGGTGCGGCCCGACCGGTTCGACGCGGCCAGTTCGTCGGCGAAGCGCTGATAGGCGTTGTCGGTGATGACCTGCCAGGTCTTCTCGTCGAGATCGCCGAGCTCGTCGGGTTCCCGCAACATGACCTTGAGCAGGTCCTCGCTTTCCTTGAGGTTGCTCCAGATCAGCTGGCCGGCTGTGCGCACCGCCTGCTCGACGCCGCCGGGCTGCCCGGCGTCGTACTGCTCGCGTGCCGCCACGATGCTGTCGATCCGGTGCGCGACGGCGGCCTCGAGCAGCTCGCGCTTGGAGCCGAAGTGCTTGTACAACGCACCCGATCCCGGCGCCAGACCCGATGCCCGCTGGATGTCGGCCACCGACGTCGCCGCGTAGCCCTTGGCGGCGAAGAGCTTCAGCGCCTCGGCCAGCAGCCGATCGCGTCCGGAGGCGAGCATGGTGAGAGAGTACTCACTCACTACTCCAGGGGCAAAATGACCCCAGTCGCAGCCGCGGGACGCCGGGCCGAAGATTGGCGCTAGATTCTCTGCGAAACGCCACGAGGCCTGAGCGCGGCGAATCGATCTCGGTGTGAAGGTTGTGGTCAGGTGGTCGACACCGTCGCCGTCCCGGCGCGGCGAGCTGCACAAGAGGAGCCTGACATTCGCGTGTTACCGCACGTAGATCTGCCGATGCGAGTGTTGTCGCTGCGCACCATCGTCGTCGTCGCGGCGGTGTCGGTGATCACCCTCGTGGTGCTGCTGGGCACCTGGGTGTGGGTCGGTGTCACCAACGATCAATACAGCCAGCTCGACCGCCGGCTCGACTCGGTCAGCAGCCTCGGCGACATCAATTCACTGCTGCACAACGTGGAGCACGCCAGCCCCGACCAGCCCATGCCGGACGGCAACCTGGTGCGCACCGCACGGATCGGAGACGAGACCGTCTCGGCGCCCGGCAATATCGTGCTGCCCAAGCTGCCCAACGGGTACGCGAACACCACCATCAACGGGGTGCAATACCGCGTCCGTACCTTCTCTGCGGGGCCCGCCTCGATCGCGCTGGCCGCGCCGTTGGCCGAGGCCCAACACCGGATCAACGAGCTGCACCTGCGGGTGCTGTTGATCTGTGCCAGCGTCATTGGCGGCACGGTGGTCGTCGGCTGGGTGATCTCGTTGATCATGGTCAACCCGTTCCTGCTGCTGGCCCAGCAGGCCCGCGCCATCAACGCCCAGTCCAGCCCCGACGAGGTCCAGGTGCGCGGGGTGCGCGAGGCCGTGGAGATCGCCGAAGCCGTCGAGGGGATGCTCGCGCGCATCGGCAAGGAGCAACAGCGGACCAAGGCCGCCCTTGAGTCGGCCCGCGACTTCGCGGCAGTCGCCTCGCACGAGTTGCGGACCCCGTTGACGGCGATGCGCACCAACCTGGAGGTGCTGTCCACCCTCGACCTGCCGCGTGAACAGCGCCAGGAGGTCATCGGTGACGTCATTCGGACCCAGAGCCGCATCGAGGGCACCCTGACGGCGCTGGAACGGCTGGCGCAGGGCGAGCTCACCACCGTCGACGATTTCGTCCCGTTCGACATCACCGAACTCTTGGACCGGGCCGCACACGACGCCCTGCGCATCTACCCCGAAGTGGAGGTGTCGCTGGTGCCGTCGCCGACCGTGTTGATGGTGGGGTTGCCCACGGGGCTGCGGCTGGTGATCGACAACGCCATCGCCAACGCCGTCAAGCACGGCAACGCCGGCAAGATCCAGCTCACGGTGAGCAGCTCCAGCGAGGGCGTGGAAATAGCGATCGACGACGACGGCACCGGTGTGCCGGAATCGGAGCGCGCCACGGTGTTCGAACGCTTCGCGCGCGGTTCGACGGCCTCGCGTTCGGGATCCGGTTTGGGTCTGGCGCTGGTCGCCCAGCAGGCCGAATTGCACGGGGGCACGGCGGCGTTGCAAACCAGCCCGCTCGGGGGGACCCGGCTGTTGCTCAACCTGGCCGGCGATGGGCGCGGCCCCGCGTAACGTCCGTCGCAATTTCCGGCCCCGGGAACGGGTGGAAACAGTTGGCCGATTCTTCGTTAAGTCGACGACAATTCGGCCGTTTTTAGGCGCCGCCATTCCTGCCACGCATTCGCATGACCCGCTCGCACTGAAGCTTTCGGCGGTGACTTCGTGACCACTGTGTCTGCAGTGGCATACGAGGTTGTTTGACGGATGACTTATAAGGGGAATACCGGCGGTCAGAACAATCGCGTAATTTCCTGCCCGTGGCCGGAGGTAAAGCTAGTGAATACACGAACGGTCGAACCCCACTAGACTGATGCGCCAAGCCCGTCTTTTAGACGCTGAGCAATCGGAGGGAAATCATGGTGCTGCAGGTGCAATCGGAAGCAGTGCTGGCGTCGTCGTCCGCGGAGGCGGCCATCAGCGCGGAAACTCAGGCGGCGGCGTCGGCGGCCGCGCCGGTGCTGTTGGGAGTCCTGCCGATGGGCGGGGACCCCGACTCGGCGATGTTTGCGGCGGCGCTGAACGCATGTGGCGGAAGCTATCTCGGAGTGGTTTCCGAGCACGCCGCTCAGCGCGGCCTGTTCTCCGGCGCGCAGAGCCTCGCGTCGGGAACGTACGTCGTCACCGAGCTCATGCGTAGCTTGGCGTTGGCGATCGGCGCCTGAGACCAGCGACGCACAAAGGGGGAAGTACGCATGGCCGATCCGGGGTGGGCCGCGCGTACGCCTGAGGACAATGATTTGTTGCTCAAGGCGGGCGCCGGCGTCATCACCCATCTGGCCAACCAGGCTGCGTGGACGGCGCTCGCGGCCACCCATCACGGCTCGAGCATCGCCTCGACGATCAACACCGTGGCCACGTCGGCGAGCTGGGTGGGCACCGGCTCCCTGGCCTCCGCGGCCAACGCCACCGCGCTGAACGCGTCGCTGCACGGGCTGGCCGGGTGGGTGGACGTCAAGCCGGCCGTGGTTTCCACGGCGGTCTCGGCGTATCAGATGGCGTACGGTTCGATGCGCCCCGCGCCCGAATGCATCGAGAACCGCACCGAATGCGCCACCGACTACGGCATCAACCCCCTCGTCCTCGGGGCTTTGACGCCCCGCATCACGTCGCTGGAACTCGAGTACTTCGGATCGATGTGGCCGAACAACTCCGCCGTCGGCGCCAGCTACGGGGCGATTCTCACCGCGCTGACCCAAAGCCTCGCCATTCCGCCGCCGCTGGCAACCATGGGTGCGTCGCCGGCGGCACCGGCGGAGGCGGCCTCGGCGATCGGTCAGTCCGCCGCCCAGGTCGCGGCCGGAGACGGCATGCGCTCCGCTCTTCAGGGCGCGCAGACGGGCACGCAGGGCGCGGGCCAGGCGGCATCGGGCGGCCAGGACTTCATGAGCCAGGCCGGATCGTTCATGGAGCCGGTGCAATCGATGATGGGCGCGGTCCCGCAGGCGATGCAGGCGCCCATGCAGATGATGCAGGCGCCGATGCAGATGATGTCGCCGCTGCAATCGATGATGGGCATGTTCGCCAACCCCGGCGCCATGGCAGGGGCGGCGCCGGGAGTTTCGGCCGTCTCGGCGACGGAGATGTCGGCCGTAGGCGCCTCGGGCGGCGGCGGGGCCGCATCCCTGGGCGGTGCGGGTATGCCCGCGACCAGCTTCACCCGTCCCGTCAGCGCGTTCGAGCCCGTCAGCAGCGGGCGGCCGGTCGGGTTGCGGCCGAGTGGGGCGTTGGGGGCCGAGGCCATCCGTCCGCAGACCACCACGGTCGGCGGCGGCACACCAATGGGCGGCATGCCGGTGGGGCATGGGGCGGGAGGAGAGCGCGGATCCCGAGACAAATCGGAACAGCCCGCGACGGTGCGGGTTGTCGACACCAGAGTGTGAAGCCGGCCCGGCCAAGGGTGAATCGACAGGTCCAAATAGCCCTCATACACTTCGTTTCATGCCCCAGGTAATTCCCGGGGGAGGGCAGCAGTAGTTAGGAGAAACCGCAAGTGGACAGTTCAACAATCCAAGTATCGTCGCAGGTGCTTCGCGACGCTTCCAACCACATTCAGGCGAACATGGAGCACGCGATCGCAATCGCTCAGGGCTACATCGCAAATCACGAAAACGTGATGAACCCTTCGACCTGGTCTGGTGAAGCGGTGACCGCGTCCCACGCGACGGCTATCGAAATTCAGAACGACCTGAACAAGGTCCTGTCCGGCGGAACCCGCCTGGCCGAGGGCCTCAAGCAGGCGGCGGCCTTGATGGAACACCACGAGGCGGATTCCACACACGCCTTCAGCGCGCTATTCGGCGGCCACGGCTCCTAACCGCCCCACTCGCTCGTAATTTCACTATTGGTCTTTGAAAGGAAGCTCGCAAATGTCCAACCCGATCACTTATAACCCGGGCGCCGTCGCCGATTTCGCCTCCGACATCGGCTCCCGCGCCGGCCAGCTGCAGGGAATTTATGACGACACCTCGAACCGGACCAACCAGCTGACGGAATTCTTCGCCGGCCATGGTGCGAAGCAATTCTTCGAGGCGCAAGCGCAGATGCTGTCCGGTCTGCAGGGGCTGATCGACACCGTGAGCCAGCACGGGACGACGACCTCGCACGTGCTGGACAACGCGCTCGCGACCGACCAGAACATCGGCCACTTGTTCGGCTGAGATCGGCTAACCACCGCGATTGAAGGTGGGGCAGATGCGTGAGCGCATGTGCCCCCCTTCGGCGTCTGGCCCGCCGGTTCGATGGGCGCGCTGCCCTGAAAGCGAAGTGAGATGCTGACGACGACGGTCGATGGCCTGTGGGTGTTGCAGGCGGTTGCAGGGGTGGAGCAGACGTGCCCCGAGTTGGGGTTGCGCCCGTTGCTGCCGAGGCTCGACACCGCCGAGCGGGCGCTGAGCCACCCGATCGCGGACGAGTTGAGGACTGCCGGCGCCCTCGACGAGGCCGACAATGTCGACCCGATGATCCGCGAGTGGCTCACCGTGCTGTTGCGGCGGGACTTGGCGCTGATGGTCAGCATCGACGTGCCGGGGCGCGAACCGACCCGGGTGTCCATCTGCCGCTTTGCCAGCTGGTGGGTGGTGCTGGAACGCCACGGCGAGCTCATTCGCCTGTATCCGGCCGGCACCGCCAACGACGAGGGTGGGGCCAGCGAACTCGTCGTGGGGCAAGTCGAGCGGTTGTGCGGTGTGGCGGAGGCGGCGCCGTTGCGGCCGGTCACCCTGGACACCGAACAATTGCTCGCGTCGGTGCGCGACTCCGCCAGCCTGCGGACCTTTCTGCTCGCCCAGCGCCTCGACGCCGATCAATTGCAGCTCGTGCTCGCTGCCGCCGACCCGGCGCGCTCGGCGCGCGCGTCCATCGTCGCGCTGCAGGCCGGGGTCGGGCCGGACGAACTTGCGCGGGTGGCGGTCGGCGATTCGTCCGTGTCCATCGTCGACACCCCGTCCGGACGCGTCTGCATCGAGTGCGTCATCTCGGGGCAGCGGCGCTACCAGATCGTCTCGCCGGGTTCGCGCAGCGACATCAGTGGCGCCGTGCAGCGGCTCATCCGCCGCTTGCCCGCGGGCGACGAGTGGTACTCGTATCGGCGGGTGGTCTGAGGAGGGGGACGATTTCTCAACTGACGCAAGATAAGTCAGTTAACCAATGCCGTGGAATAGCAACCCCTTACGTTCTTGAAGGGTTTCTTGATCGGTAAACGCGGTATCGCCGAGCGTGTTAGCATCGCGACGTGACGAGCCCTTGGAATGACCCGAATATGTCGGACGAAGGGGCGCTCAGACGGGGGGATCCGTCAGGGGGCCGCAACTTCCCGGATTCGGTGTCGGACACCATGCGCATTACCGATCTGGCCGCGCCTCGAAAGATTCCTCCGGGCTCGGGTTGGCGGAAATTCATCTACGTCATCTCTTTTAAGAAAATAAACCCGGGTGAATCACCCAGTGAGCGGCACTACCGGGACTTGCAGAACCGTATCCGGCGGCACATCCGGCGCCAGTACGTGATCACGGTGGTGTCCGGCAAGGGCGGCGTCGGCGTTTCGACGATGGTCGCCTGCATCGGTGGCGTGTTCCGAGAATGCCGCCCGCAGAACGTGATTGCGATTGACGCGGTCCCGGGTTTCGGCACGCTGGCCGATCGCATCGACGAGTCGCCGCCGGGCGACTACACCGCCATCATCAACGACACCGACGTCCAGGGCTACGCGGACATCCGTGAACACTTGGGGCAGAACCCGATCGGACTCGACGTGCTGGCCGGAAACCGCACGTCGGATCAGCCCCGACCGCTGGTGCCGGCGATGTTCTCGGGTGTCCTGTCGCGGCTGCGGCGAACCCACACGGTGATGATCGTCGACACCTCGCCGGATTTGGAACACGAGGTGATGAAGCCGGTTTTGGAGAACACCGACACGCTCGTGTTCGTTTCCGGGATAACCGCGGACCGCTCCCGGCCGGTGCTGCGGGCCGTGGACTACCTGCGGTCGCAGGGCTACCACGAGCTGGTCTCGCGCAGCACCGTGATCATCAACCACACCGATCAGATCGCCGACAAAGATGCGCTGGCGTACTTGACCGAGCGGTTCAGCAAGGTCGGCGCGACCGTCGAAGAGATGCCGTTCGATCCGCACCTGGCCAAAGGCGGGCTCATCGACACGGTTCATGAATTAAAGAAAAAGACGCGGTTGCGGCTTTTTGAAATCACCGCCGGCCTGGCCGACAAATACATTCCGGATGCGGAGCGGACGGCGCCGTGACATCGGCGCATAAGGTCGCTTTCCCGGCGCGCTGCGCGGTCAACATTTCCTACGAGAAGCATCTCTGCTCCCAAGTGTTCCCGGCCGGAATTCCGGTGGAGGGATTCTTCGAGGGAATGGTCGAGCTCTTCGACGCCGATCTGAAGCGCAAAGGTTTTGACGGCATTACGTTGCCTGCGGGCAGCTACGAACTGCACAAGATCAACGGTGTCCGGCTGGACATCAACAAGAGCCTGGACGAGCTGGGCGTGCAGGACGGGGACACCCTGGTGCTGGTGCCCCGGGTCGCCGGCGAATCCTTTGAACCGCAGTACGAGTCGTTGTCGACCGGCTTGGCGGCCATGGGCAAGTGGCTCGGCCGCGACGGCGGGGACCGGATGTTCGCCCCGGTGACGCCGCTGACGGCCGCGCACACCGCCGTCGCGATCATCGCGATGGCGGCCGCGGTGGTGGTGGCGCCACCGGTGCGGCGAGGACCTCGACCGGCGGCGGCGGGGCGCCGTTGGCCGGCGGCGGTCCGGCCGGCGGAGGGAACGCCGGGTTCGGCGGCATGGGCCGCGGCATCGGCAAAGTCCCTTGCGGCGCAGCGGCGATGATCGAGCCCACGATGGTGCCGTGCGCGTCGCAATCCGACAGGCCGTCCTCACCCATGATGTAGTCACCGCCGGGCACGGCCGGCAGCCGCGGGTTGGGCGAAATGCCGGTGTCGATGACCGCCACCGGTACGCCGTTGCCGGTGCTGTATTGCCAAGCCTTGCTGATGTTGAGCAGGTTGAAGCCCGGCGCCAGCTGCGCCACGTCGGGATTGCGCACGGTGATGGGCGACGAGCAGCTGTTGGCGCGCCGCATCGGTTGGTCTGGCCTGGGCGGCCCGTCCGGGGGCACCAATCCCGGATCCACCTGTGGGGGTGTAATCGCTTGCGCGGCAGGGATATTCGCGGACAGCGCGACCAGGGTCAGGGCGGCAGTCACCGCCGCCGCCCTCTTTAGTGGCGAATCCACGTGAACAGCCCTCCCAGGGCCGCCGCCGCTGGCAGCAGGACGATGAACGCCAACACTTCCACCCATTCCACGGTCAACCGGATGAAGGGCCTGAACCGCACCGTCGGCACCAGAAGCGCCGCGGCCAGCCCGCACGCCGCGAAGGCGGCGATGGCCACCGCCGGCCAAAGCAGGCCGCTCACAACGTCTTTCGGTTCGTAGATGGCGTATTTGACCACTCCGGCGCATACCGCGGCCGCGGCCCCGCAGGCGAGTGCGACGGCCTGGTACTTGGCGGCGAATCCCCGGCCCTGGGTGATGAAGATGCCCACCACCAGCCCGGCGACCACCAGCGCCAGCCACGCCCAGGGACGCCCCGGCGTCAGCACCCCCCACACGGCGCCGGGCAGGACGATCGACACCCCGACGCACACACCGACCTGGACCGCGTTGACCAGCCGCGCCGACGCGGCGATCGCCGCGCCGCGCGCGGTGATGTCGGTCAATTCGTTGTCCTCGTCCTCGGATTCGTCCTCGCTGACGGGAGAGACCGTGTCGACGGGCATGCCCTCGCGGCGCGCGAATAGGTCGCGGCCGGTGATCGATCCGAAGTGAGGTGGCCGCACCCGGGCGACCCACAGCGCGATCAGCGGGGTCATCCTGACCAGGATCAGCGATCCAACCAGCACGCAGATGGCCAGCACCTGAGCCGACGCCGGGCGGAACATCCGTACGACGGCAACGGCGGCGAGGATCCCGCTCACCGTCACCACCGCGGTGACGACGGCGGTCTGCCACCGCTTGCGTGTCATCACGCCGATGGCGATGGCACCCAGGATCACGATCACGAGGCCGATCACCCCGTGCGCCGCCCCCGCCGCCCGAGGGAGGGGGCGCCACGGCCGCCTCCAACGGGCCGCCGGACCCGCAGACCGAGGACGAACCCGCGGTGCCCCCGCTTCCGCCCGGAGCGCCCGACGGGGTGGTGGGCGTGGCCCCGCACGCGACCATCATCTCAATCCGCCAGTCTTCCAGGGCTTTTGAGCCGGTCAACCCTGGCCCGGGGGATCCCAACTCCGACGAGAAGGTCAAAGCCGGCACGCTCAACACGGTGGCGCGCGCGGTGGTCCACGCGGCCAACATGGGTGCCAAGGTGATCAACATTTCCGTCACCGCCTGCCTGCCGGCGGTGGCCCCCGCCGACCAGCGGGCATTGGGCGCCGCGCTGTGGTACGCGGCCACCGTGAAGGACGCGGTGGTGGTGGCCGCCGCCGGAAACGACGGGGAAGCGGGCTGCAACAACAACCCGATGTACGACCCGCTCGACCCGTCGGATCCGCGGGACTGGCATCAGGTCAAGGTGGTTTCGTCACCCTCGTGGTTCTCCGACTACGTCCTGTCGGTCGGTGCGGTCGATGCCACCGGCGCCGCGCTCGACAAGAGCATGTCGGGCCCGTGGGTGAGTGTGGCGGCGCCGGGCACCCACATCATGGGTCTCTCGCCCCAGGGTGGCGGGCCGGTCAACGCGTACCCGCCGTCGAGGCCGGGTGAGAAGAACATGCCGTTCTGGGGCACCAGCTTCTCGGCCGCCTACGTCAGCGGCGTCGCGGCGCTGGTCCGGGCGAAGTACCCGGACCTGAGCGCCCATCAGGTGATCAACAGGATCGTGCAGTCAGCGCACAATCCGCCTTCGGGAGTGGACAACAAGGTCGGGTACGGGTTGGTCGATCCCGTTGCGGCACTGACGTTCAACATTCCGCCTGGTGACCGGATGCCCCCGGGTGCGCAGAGCCGGGTGATCAGGCCGGCCCCGCCGCCTCCGCCGGCGGACCACCGGGCGCGCAACATCGCCATCGGGTTCATCGGCGCGGTGGCCGCCGGTGTGCTCGTGGCCGCGATCGCGGCGCGGCTGAGGAGGGCGCGGTGAGCTCCACGCTGACCGGCTTCAGCCGGGGCAGCAATCGGCGGGTCCTCGGGGTGTGGGTGGTGTTCTTGCTCGCGGCCGCGAGTTGGGCGGTGGCCGGCTACATCGGTGCGGCGATCGCCGCGGCGGTCGGCGTCGCGACGGTGTTCGTCCGCTGGTGGGGTCAGCCGGCGTGGTCATGGCTGGTGTTATGGCGGCGGGGGCGGCGCCCGATCCGCTGGGACGCCCCAATCACCGTGGCCAACAACCGATCCGGCGGCGGGGTCCGGGTGCAAGACGGTGTTGCGGTGGTGGCCGTGCAGCTGCTCGGTCGGGCACACCAAGCGACCTTGGTGACGGGTTCGGTGACCGTCGAAACCGACAACGTCATCGATGTCGTCGAATTGGTGCCGATGATGCACCAGGCGCTGGGGCTGCGGCTCGACTCGATCAGCGTCGTCTCACTCGGTTCCCGGCACGGCAACATCGGCGATTACCCGCGGGTGTATGACTCGGAGATCGGCACGCCGCCGTATGCGGGCCGGCGCGAGACCTGGCTGATCATGCGGCTGTCCATCATCGACAACACCCAAGCGCTCCGCTGGCGCACCACGGTTGGCGCCGCGGCCATTTCGGCGGCGCAGCGCATCGCGGGCCTGCTGCGCTGCCAGGGGCTGCGGGCGAAGGTGGCCAACGCCACCGATCTGGCCGAGCTCGATCGGCGGCTGGGGTGCGACGCCATCGAGGGGGAGACGCAGAGATGGAAGGCCATCCGCGGTGAGGCCGGCTGGATGACGACCTACGCGTATCCGCCCGACGCGATCGCCTCGCGCGTGCTGTCGCAGGCGTGGACGCTGCGCGCCGACGAGGTCATCCAGAACGTGACCGTGTATCCGGATGCGACCTGCACCGCGACCATCACCGTGCGCACGCCCACGCCGGCTCCCACCCCGCCGAGTGTGATCCTGCGCCGGCTAAACGGGGAACAGGCCGCGGCCGCCGCGGCCAACATGTGCGGCCCGCGCCCCTTTCTGCGGGCGTTGCGGCCCAGCCCGCTGCCCGAGCAACTGCTCACCGAGATCGGCCCTTCGGGCGTGCTGATCGGGAAACTGAGCAACGGGGACCGCCTGCTGATCCCCGTCACCGATGCCGGCGAGCTGTCAAGGGTTTTCGTGGCCGCCGACGATCCGGTCGCCAAGCGGATCGTGATCCGCACCGCCGGTGCCGGCGAGCGGGTGTGCGTGCATACCCGCGACATGACGCGCTGGGCCAGCGTGCGGATGCCGGAGATCGGCGTCGTCAGCACGGCGCGGCCCGCGCCGCGCACCACCGTCAGCGTCGTGGAGCACGTTGCCCCGATCTCACCCACCCCGCGACCCGCGACCGTGATCACCATCGCCCCGTCGGGCACGCGGCTGCCCGAGGGACACCGGCACAACTTCGAGGTGATCATCGAACAGGTCGGCCCGGCGATGGTGCGGGTCAGCGCGGCGGGGAAGGATTGGCTGGTCGAGATGGACATGTTCCGCGCCGAGCACCGCTACGTGAGTCTCGACCCGGTCACCATGTCGGTCACGTAGAACGTCAAGGATCCAAAGGGCACACGCAATGGGTGATTTACAAACTGCCCGTAGGCATTTCGATCGGGCCATGGCGGTGATGAGCAGGCAGGGCCGGGCGGCGGCGCTGCCGGAGTTCGTCGCGGCCACCGACGCCGATTCGTCGATGGCCGACGCGTGGCTGGGCCGCATCGCCTGCGGTGACAACGACCTCGCCTCGCTGAAGCGGCTCTATGCCACCAGCGAATGGCTGCACCGCGAAACGACCCGCATCGGACGGACGCTCGCCGCGGAGATCCAGCTGGGGCCCTACATCGGAATCACGGTGACCGACGCATCCCAAGTGGGGTTGGCGCTGTCGTCGGCGCTGACCATCGCCGGCGAATACGCCGAGGCCGACAGGCTGCTGTCCAATCGCGACCTGCTCGATTCTTGGACCAACTATCAGTGGCACCAGCTGGCCCGCGCGTTCTTGATGTACACGACGCAGCGCTGGCCGGACGTGTTGTTGGCCGCCGCCGAGGAACTTCCGCCGCAGGCGATCATCATGTCGGCCGTGACGGCGTCGATCTGCGCGCTGGCGGCCCACGCCGCGGCACATCTCGGGCAGGGCCGGGTCGCGCTTGACTGGCTCGACCGCGTCGACGTGATCGGGCAGACCAATGCGTCGGGCCGCTTCGACGCCGACGTGCTGACCGCATCGATCGGGCCGGCCGATATCCCGCTGCTGGTCGCCGATTTGGCGTATGTGCGCGGGATGGTGCATCGCCAGCTGCGCGAGGAAGACAAGGCCCAGGTCTGGCTGTCGAAGGCCACCATCAACGGCGTTCTGACCGAGGCCGCGAAGGCGGCTTTGGCCGACCCGAACCTGCACCTGGTCGTGACCGACGAGGAAACCATCGCCAGCCGGACCGATCGGTGGGATGTGTCGACCGCCAAGAGCCGTGACGAGCTGGACGACGACGCTACCTCGGAACGGCGCGCCGAATTGCTCGCCGAGGGCCGGGCATTGCTGGCCAAGCAGGTCGGGCTGGCCGCGGTCAAGCAGGCCGTGTCGGCGCTCGAAGATCAGCTCGAAGTGCGGATGATGCGCCTCGAGCATGGCCTGCCGGTGGAGGGACAGACCAACCACATGCTGCTGGTTGGTCCGCCCGGTACCGGCAAGACGACCACCGCCGAAGCGCTCGGCAAGATCTACGCCGGCATGGGCATCGTCCGCAACCCCGAAATCCGGGAGGTCCGGCGGTCGGACTTCTGCGGCCACTACATCGGGGAGTCGGGGCCCAAGACCAACGCGTTGATCGAAAAGTCGCTCGGCCAAATCATTTTCATGGACGAGTTCTATACCCTGATCGAGCGGCATCAGGACGGCACACCCGACATGATCGGCATGGAGGCCGTCAACCAGCTCCTGGTGGCGCTGGAAACACACCGCTTCGACTTCTGTTTCATCGGTGCCGGTTATGAGGATCAGGTGGACGAATTCCTCACCGTGAATCCGGGTTTGGCCGGCCGGTTCAACCGCAAGCTGCGCTTCGAGTCGTATTCGCCGGCCGAGATCGTCGAGATCGGTCACCGTTACGCGGCGCCGCGCGCCAGCAAGCTCGACGACGCCGCGCGGGAGGCATTCCTGGACGCGGCGACGACCATCCGCAATTACACGACGCCGGGCGGTCGGCACGGCATCGACGCCATGCAGAACGGCCGGTTCGCCCGCAACGTCATCGAACGTGCCGAGGGATTTCGGGACACCCGCGTGGTCGCGCAAAAGCGCGCTGGCCAAACGGTGACGGTCGAGGATCTGCAGATCATCACCGCCCCCGACATCGAGGCCGCGGTGCGCAGCGTGTGCTCGGACAATCGCGACATGGCGGCCATCGTCTGGTAAGCCCCGGCCGCCAAGCCTCGTCGGGTGTCAGGCCGGCTCGAAGCGGAAGACGGCCAGCCGCCCCGCCAACGCTTCGAATTCGTCGGCCGTCCCATCACGCACCACCCCCGATCGTTTCGCGAACGCCACGCCGACGGGCACCCGGGCCGGAAACGCCCGGAGCACAGGCCGCGCCTCCCCGACGGAGAGTTCGACGATCCGGACCTGCCGGGACCGTCGTCCCCGGCTGAGCGTGCCGGTGCCGGCCGCCCGGGCGTTGGCCGCCCAGTCGGCACCCGGATAGCCCGCCACGACGTAAAGGCCACCCTGAAACTCGAATGGCGTCATCGGAGTGCTGCGAGGCCGACCCGACTTGCGGCCGGGGACCGTCAGCACCATGGCGGGTCCGGTGGGAATCCCGAGGCGTTGGACCGCCATCATCACCCTGTTCATCGGCTTGAGGAAGCGCGGCGGACGCGGTTCGGACATTCGCGGTTCCTTTGCTAACTCGCCCGGGCGAAGACGTCGCGGTGCCCGGCGACCCATTGGCTGAAGGGCGACGCCGGCCGGCCGAGGATCCTCTCCACGTCGTGGGTGACGAGCGCGGGTGCATCGAGCGTCGCGGCCAGCATGGCGATGTAGGCGTCCGCGAACTCGGGGGTGAAGCCCAACGCGAGGAAGCGTTCGCGCACCGCGGCATTCGGTATCTCGCGGTACTGCAGCGGCCGACCCAGGACTGCGCCGATGACCTCGACCAGCTCTGAGTTGGTGAAGGCTCGCGGACCGGTCAGCGGGATCCGCTGCCCGACAAGCTCATCGGTGAGCAACGCCCGCGCCGCCACCGCCGCGATGTCGGTCTCGACGATCGGTGCCGTCGAGGCCGCGGCGTACGGCCCGAAAACCACATCGCCCGAACGGATTTGCGGGGACCACATGCCGGCGAAGTTCGTCGCGAACACGGTCGGCCGCAGGCTCACCCAGGTCAGGCCGGAGTCGACGGCGAGCTGCTCGACCTCCTTGTTGCGGTCCCCGCGGAAGCGGGACGGCTGCCGGGCGAAGTCGTCGTCGGCGTTGATCGCCGAGAGCGCCACCAGCTTCTTCACCCCGGCGCGCACGCACTCGGTCACCACCTTCTGCAGGTCCTCTCCCAGCGCCCGGGAATTGAGGAACACCGCCGACGCGCCGGGCAGCGCCCCGGCCGCCGACCCGACCGGTTCGACGCCGGGCGGAAACCCGGCCGTCTCCGGCGTGCGGGTCACCGCGCGCACCGGCGCGCCCGCGGCGGCGAGGGCGGCGACGAGAGGGCGTCCGACGTTGCCGGTCGCCCCGGTTACCACAATGGTCATGGGAAGGCCCCTTTCTCGTAATTTTTTGCGGTGTTCCAAGGACGGGGCGAAGGGTGCGAAAGTTACACCGGGAAACCTGTAACTTTTCACCGCAGCGGATCGTCGAAGAGTCATGAACCAGTCGCAGTCAGCGGGCGACCAGGTCGCCGAGGCCTGGCGTCGTCACCGCCCGTATCTGGTCAACCTCGCCTACCAAATGCTCGGCGACGTCGGCGAGGCGGAAGACGTTGCGCAGGAGGCGTTTCTGCGGCTCTCTCGGGCGGACGTCGACGAGATCGAGGACGTCCGAGGCTGGCTGACGGTGGTGGCGAGCCGGCTCTGCCTCGACCAGGTGCGCTCGGCGCGCGCCCGCTACGAACGACCGGGCGAGGTCCAGGAGCGGCCGACGCCGCACCGCGCCGACCCGGCCGACCGGGTCACCCTCGACGACGAGATCCGCGCCGCCTTGCTGGAAGTGCTGCGCAGGCTCAGTCCCGGGGAACGGGTCGCCTTCGTGCTGCACGACGTGTTCGGCGTCCCGTTCGAATCGATCTCCGAAACCGTGGGCCGCCCGGTGGGCACCTGCCGCCAGCTGGCGCGCAGGGCGCGGGCGAAATTCGTTGCCGCGCAACCCAAGACCAATGAGGTGGCCTCGGCCGAACACCAGCTCGTCACCGAGAAGTTCATCACCGCATGCGCCAACGGCGACGTCGCCGCGTTGGCCGCCGTGCTGGACCCGACGGTGTGGGGCGTGGGCACGATCCTCGCCGATCCGCCGCCACCGCCGCAGATCAACCACGGGCCGGATGCGGTGGCCACCAACCTGCTGCGCTACCTATGGCCGGACGTGACGTTGGTCAGCGGCCCCGTCGGGCAACCGGTGCTGTTGGCGTTCACCGATCGCCGGCTCTTCGCCGTCATCGTGCTGACGATCAGCGGGTCCCGCGTGGCCAAGATCGAGGCCATCGCCGACCCGGCCGCGCGGATGGGACCGGCGGCCGAACGGGGTTAGCCCGGCCGGTCGTCGTGCCGCGCCGCGAAATAGCCCGCGATCGTCGCCGTGACCTCCAGGAATTTCCGCCGCGTCGCCGACGCCATTTCGCGGCTCACATCGATCACACCGCCGGGCCGCAGGTGGGGGTCGAAGGGCACCTCGATCACCGGCCGGCCGTGGTCGATGAATTCGCGGGCCAGCAACGCCCGGGTGCGTTTGTCGGCGTGGCCGTCCGAATCGTTGAGCACGACGACGCTCTTCTGCAGCAGTGTGTCGAAGCCCTGATCGGCCAGCCACTCCAGGGTCCTGGCGGCAGCGTTCGCCCCGTCCGCCCACGGCGAGGAGACCACGATCAGCGCGTCCAGATCGCGCAGCACCTCCTGGGTGACCGGCGCGTCCATCGTTGAACCACAGTCGATCACCGAGATCGCGAAATGGCGGTCGAGGCGTAACGCGGCCTCCCGGTAGATCGCGGGATCGAGCACCCGGCGCGGGCCGGACGCCGGTTCACCGCCGAGCACGTGCAGGCCGGCGGAGTTGCGCCCCACCCGGGCGACGACATCGGTGAAAGACTGCAGGTTCTTGTCGGCCGTGAGTTCCCAGAACGATCCGGACGACCCCGGGTCGATTCGGCTGCTGAGTCGGCCGAAGGCGGTGTCGGCGTCGATCGCGACAACGTGATCCTGCCGCCGGAGTTCGGCGAACAGCGAACCGACACTGGCGGCCACCGACGTTTTTCCGACCCCGCCCTTGCCCAGGACGCCGACCTTGTAGTTGCCGACCAAGCGGGCCCGGATCGCCGCCTCGAATTGGGCGTCCTGTAGCTGCGCGGGTGACGGACCGAGCCTGACGAGGCCGAAAGTGATCAGCCGGACCACGCGTCGCCAACCGCGGTCGGGTGTTGCGTCGACGGCCGTGGTGGACCGCGCCGGAGCGGCCGCGGTCGGCGGCGCCGCAGTGGCGGGTGCGGGGGCCTCCTGGGGAGCCGACATCGCGGGCGGTCGCGGGAAAACAGGCGGGGCGGCGGGCTGTGGAGGTGGCGCGGGCGGACGCTGCGGAGGCGCCGGTGGCCGCGCTGGAGGCGCCGATGGTGGCCGCGGTGCGAGGCGCTGGCCGACCGCAGGCGGCGGCGGCACACTCCTGGGCTCGGGCCCGGGCGGGCGCGTCGCCGGCGTAGCGGGCGGCGGCTGCAGACGGTCCCGCAGGAATTCGTCGGGCTCGTTCATGGGCTCCTCGGATGCCAGGCGATCGGTCGGCGCTGGTGGGTGCGTCCTGGGCTAGTGATAAGCGCCACGGCAAACCGTCGGCGCCGGATGCGGACCAGTGCCCGTCCAGTATCTCCTCCGTGCCGCCCATCGCTACCGTGCAAACTTAGCAGCGCTCGGTTTCGCGCGCCCGCGACGGCATGTGCCGCCCGCTGAGCACGATCATGCGCGCCGATTCCGAGGCTGTGGGCAAGCACGCGGGCGGCGTCAGCAAACATTGATCCGCGGTGGATCCGGCACATCGGACCGCCGGATGTGGCGCGGCCGTGACGAAAACTCCAGCGCCAAAAGTGCACGTCCGCCGGGGTGTCGCCCTACGGCCGCCGAGAAATTTACGGTGCTGCCAGCTGGCGGTTAGACTTGACGAAGTTGGCATGTCAGGCGGGTATTGTCATATCGTTTTACGACTTGTCGAGACCGGTTTCCAGGCCACCGTTCAGCGCTGCACGGACGCATCCCTAACAGGATCATCTCCACCTGGGGGACAGCCTATCGAGACAAGACCGAGGGGTCTTAAGCCCGCAACCTCCGGGTGCGACTCCGTCGGAGCAGCTGTTAACGGCAGCTCAACGTTCAGGTGAAGGGTCAGGTGCATATGACGCCCAAGCGCGTCGGGTTATACAACCCCGCGTTCGAGCACGACTCGTGCGGGGTAGCCATGGTCGTCGATATGCACGGCCGTCGTACCCGCGACATTGTCGACAAGGCCATCACCGCGCTGCTCAACCTCGAACACCGCGGTGCGCAGGGCGCCGAGCCGCGCAGCGGTGATGGTGCCGGCATCCTGATCCAGGTCCCGGACGCCTTCCTGCGCGAGGTCGTGGATTTCGAGTTGCCCCCGGCGGGCAGTTATGCCACCGGTATCGCTTTCCTGCCGCAGTCGTCCAAGGACGCCGCGGCCGCCTGCGACGCGGTGGAGAAGATCGCCGAAGCCGAGGGCCTGACGGTGCTCGGCTGGCGGAACGTGCCCATCGACGACTCGTCACTGGGCGCGCTGTCCCGCGACGCGATGCCCACATTCCGGCAGGTGTTCATGGCCGGTGCGTCGGACATGACGCTGGAGCGCCGCTGCTATCTGGTCCGCAAGCGCGCCGAGCACGAACTCGGCACCAAGGGTCCCGGGCAGGACGGGCCCGGCCGCGAAACCGTCTATTTCCCAAGCCTTTCCGGTCAGACGATGGTCTACAAGGGCATGCTGACCACGCCGCAGCTCAAGGCGTTCTACCTTGACCTGCAAGACGATCGGATGACCAGCGCGCTGGGCATCGTGCATTCGCGCTTCTCCACCAACACCTTCCCGTCGTGGCCGCTGGCCCATCCGTTCCGTCGGGTGGCCCACAACGGCGAGATCAACACCGTCACCGGCAATGAGAACTGGATGCGTGCCCGCGAGGCGTTGATCAAGACCGATGTCTTCGGCACGGAAGCCGATGTGGAGAAGCTGTTCCCGATCTGTACCCCGGGCGCCTCGGACACCGCGCGTTTCGACGAGGCGCTCGAACTGCTGCACCTGGGTGGCCGCAGCCTGGCCCACGCGGTGCTGATGATGATTCCCGAAGCGTGGGAACGCAACGAGTCCATGGACCCGGCGCGGCGGGCGTTCTACGAATTCCACGCGTCCTTGATGGAGCCCTGGGACGGCCCCGCGTCGATCACGTTCACCGACGGCACCATCGTGGGCGCTGTACTGGACCGAAACGGCTTGCGCCCCTCCCGGATCTGGGTCACCGAAGACGGCTTGGTGGTGATGGCTTCCGAGGCCGGTGTCCTGGACCTGGACCCCGCCAAGGTGGTCCGCCGGATGCGGTTGCAGCCGGGCCGGATGTTCTTGGTGGACACCACACAAGGGCGCATCGTCTCCGACGAGGAGATCAAGGCCGAACTCGCCGCCGAGCACCCGTACCAGGAATGGCTGGACCGCAACCTGGTTCCCCTCGACAAGCTGCCGCAGGGCGACTACGTGCGGATGCCCCATGATCGACTCGTCAAGCGGCAGCTGACATTCGGCTACACCTATGAAGAGCTCAACCTGTTGGTGTCGCCTATGGTGCGCACGGGCGCCGAGCCGATCGGCTCGATGGGCACCGACACCCCGGTCGCGGTGCTCTCGCAGCGGCCCCGGATGCTCTACGACTACTTCCAGCAGCTGTTCGCGCAGGTGACCAACCCGCCGCTGGACGCGATCCGCGAAGAGGTGGTCACCAGCTTGCAGGGCACCACCGGCGGCGAGCGCGACCTGCTCACGCCGACCGAGCAGTCCTGCCACCAGATCGCATTGCAGCAGCCGATTCTGCGCAACCACGAGCTGGCCAAGCTCGTCAACCTCAATCCCGACGACGAGGTCAACGGGCGCCCGCATGGCATGCGGTCCAAGGTGATTCGTTGCCTGTACCCGGTCGCCGAGGGGGGCGCCGGATTGGCGGCGGCGCTCGATGACGTACGCGCACAGGCGTCTGCCGCGATCGAGGACGGTGCGCGGGTCATCATCTTGTCGGACCGCGAGTCCGACGAGCAGATGGCGCCCATCCCGTCGCTGCTCGCCGTTTCCGGAGTGCACCATCATCTGGTGCGCGACCGGACGCGCACCCACGTGGGTCTGGTCGTGGAGACCGGTGACGCCCGCGAGGTGCACCACATGGCGATGCTGATCGGGTGTGGGGCGGCGGCGATCAACCCCTATCTGGTGTTCGAGTCGATCGAGGACATGCTCGACCGCGGTGCGATCGACGGCTTCTCGGATCGGCAAGAACGCGAGAAGGCGCTGAACAACTACGTCAAGGCCGCCGGCAAGGGCGTGCTCAAAGTGATGTCCAAGATGGGCATTTCGACGCTGGCCTCCTACACCGGCGCGCAGCTGTTCCAGGCGGTCGGCGTTTCAGAGGACGTGCTCGACGAGTACTTCACCGGGTTGAGCTGCCCGATCGGCGGGATCACGCTGGAGGACATCGCCGCCGACGTCGCGGCTCGCCACCGGCTGGCCTACCTGGACCGCCGCGACGAGCGCGCGCACCGCGAACTCGAGGTGGGCGGCGAGTACCAGTGGCGCCGGGAAGGTGAGTACCACCTGTTCAACCCGGAGACCGTATTCAAGCTGCAGCACTCGACTCGCACCGGGCAGTACAAGATCTTCAAGGACTACACCCGCCTGGTCGACGACCAGAGCGAGCGGATGGCGTCGCTGCGCGGCCTGCTGAAGTTCCGCGGCGGTGTGCGTCCCCCGGTTCCGCTGGAAGAGGTCGAACCCGCCAGCGAGATCGTCAAGCGATTCTCCACCGGGGCGATGAGCTACGGCTCGATCTCGGCCGAGGCGCACGAGACGCTCGCCATCGCGATGAACCGCCTGGGCGGGCGCTCCAACAGCGGGGAAGGCGGCGAGAACGTCAAGCGCTTCGACCGCGACCCCAATGGGGATTGGCGCCGCAGCGCCATCAAACAGGTCGCTTCGGCGCGTTTCGGCGTCACGTCGCACTACCTGACGAACTGCACCGACATCCAGATCAAGATGGCGCAGGGCGCGAAACCCGGTGAGGGGGGCCAGCTTCCGGGACACAAGGTGTACCCGTGGGTCGCCGAGGTGCGCCACTCCACACCGGGCGTCGGGCTCATCTCCCCGCCGCCGCACCACGACATCTACTCCATCGAGGATCTCGCGCAGCTGATCCACGACCTGAAAAACGCCAACCCGTCCGCGCGGGTGCACGTCAAGCTGGTCTCCGAGAACGGGGTGGGCACGGTTGCGGCCGGCGTTTCCAAGGCGCACGCCGACGTGGTGTTGATCTCCGGCCACGACGGTGGCACCGGCGCCACCCCGCTGACGTCGATGAAGCACGCCGGGGCGCCGTGGGAACTGGGCCTGGCCGAGACGCAGCAGACCCTGTTGCTCAACGGGTTACGTGACCGGATCGTCGTGCAGGTGGACGGTCAGCTCAAGACGGGCCGCGACGTGATGATCGCCGCGCTGCTCGGCGCCGAGGAATTCGGCTTCGCCACCGCTCCGCTGGTGGTGGCCGGCTGCATCATGATGCGAGTGTGCCACCTGGACACCTGCCCGGTCGGCGTGGCCACCCAGAACCCGGTGCTGCGGGAGCGGTTCACCGGTAAGCCCGAGTTCATCGAGAACTTCTTCATGTTCATTGCCGAAGAGGTCCGGGAATACATGGCGCAGTTGGGTTTCCGCACCCTCAATGAGGCCGTCGGCCAGGTCGGCGCGCTGGACACCACGCTGGCCCGCGCGCACTGGAAGGCGCACAAGCTCGACCTCGCGCCGGTGCTGCACGAGCCGGAGTCGGCGTTCATGAACCAGGACCTGTACTGCAGTTCCCGGCAGGACCACGGCCTGGACAAGGCGCTCGATCAGCAGTTGATCGTGATGAGCCGGGAGGCGCTCGATTCCGGCAAGCCGGTGCGCTTCTCCACCACCATCAGCAACGTCAACCGCACGGTGGGCACCATGCTCGGCCACGAGGTGACGAAAGCGTATGGCGGGCAAGGGCTTCCGGATGGCACTATCGACATCACGTTCGACGGATCCGCGGGCAACAGCTTCGGTGCCTTCGTGCCCAAGGGAATAACCTTGCGGGTCTACGGCGACGCCAACGACTACGTCGGCAAGGGATTGTCCGGCGGCCGGATCGTGGTGCGCCCATCGGACAACGCCCCGCAGGACTACGTGGCCGAGGACAACATCATCGGCGGCAACGTGATCCTGTTCGGCGCGACCAGCGGCGAGGCCTTCCTGCGCGGGGTGGTCGGCGAGCGGTTCGCGGTCCGCAACTCCGGCGCCCACGCCGTCGTCGAGGGCGTGGGTGACCACGGATGCGAATACATGACGGGTGGCCGGGTTGTGATCCTTGGCCGGACTGGCCGCAACTTCGCGGCGGGAATGTCAGGCGGTGTGGCTTACGTGTACGACCCGGACGAGGAACTTCCGGACAATCTCAACATCGAGATGGTCGACGTGGAGACGTTGGACGAAGACGATGCCGAATTCCTGCACGGCATCATCCAGGCCCACGTGGACGCGACCGATTCCGCGGTCGGCCAGCGGATCCTGGCGGACTGGCGCGGGCAACAACGCCACTTCGTCAAGGTGATGCCACGCGACTACAAGAAGGTGCTGCAAGCGATCGCCGAAGCCGAGCGCGACGGCGTCGATGTGGACAAGGCGATCATGGCGGCCGCACATGGCTGATCCGAGCGGCTTCCTGAAGTACACGCACCGCGAACTGCCGAAGCGCCGGCCTGTCCCACTGCGGTTGAAGGACTGGCACGAGGTCTACGAGGACTTCGACGAAGGAACCCTGCGTGAGCAGGCGACCCGCTGCATGGATTGCGGTATCCCGTTCTGCCACAACGGGTGTCCGTTGGGCAACCTGATCCCGGAATGGAACGACCTGGTGCGCAGGGGTCGCTGGCGCGACGCGATCGAGCGGCTGCACGCCACCAACAACTTCCCGGACTTCACCGGGCGGCTGTGTCCGGCGCCGTGTGAACCGGCGTGTGTGCTTGGCATCAACCAGGATCCGGTGACCATCAAGCAGATCGAGCTCGAGATCATCGACCACGCCTTCGAGGAAGGCTTCGTGGTGCCGCTGCCCCCGGACAAGCTGACCGGGAAAAAGGTCGCCGTGGTGGGTTCGGGCCCGGCCGGTTTGGCGGCGGCTCAGCAGCTGACCCGGGCCGGCCACACGGTCACCGTTTTCGAGCGGGCGGATCGGATCGGCGGGCTGCTGCGCTACGGCATTCCGGAATTCAAGATGGAGAAGCGCGTTCTCGACCGGCGCCTGGACCAAATGCGTTCCGAAGGAACCGAATTCCGCGCCGGCGTCAACGTCGGGGTCGACATCACCGCCGAACAGCTGCGCGCCGACTTCGACGCGGTGGTTCTGGCCGGCGGCGCCACCGCGGGGCGGGACCTGCCCATTCCCGGTCGGGACCTGGACGGGATCCACCAGGCGATGGAGTACCTGCCGTGGGGCAACCGGGTGCAGGAGGGCGACGACGTCCTAGGGCCCGACGGGGAACCCCCCATCACCGCGAAGGGCAAGAAGGTCGTCATCATCGGCGGCGGTGACACCGGGGCGGACTGCCTGGGTACCGCGCACCGGCAGGGCGCGACCGTCGTGCACCAGTTCGAGATCATGCCGCGACCACCGGACACACGCGCCGAATCGACTCCGTGGCCGACCTACCCGCTCATGTACCGGGTGTCATCGGCGCACGAAGAGGGCGGCGAGCGGGTGTTCTCGGTGAACACCGAGAAGTTCATCGGCGAAGACGGCCGGGTGACGGCGCTGAAAGCGCATGAGGTCACCATGCAGGACGGCAAGTTCGTCAAGGTGGACGGCTCCGACTTCGAGCTCGACGTCGACCTGGTGCTGCTGGCCATGGGATTCGTCGGGCCGGAAAAGGAGGGCCTGCTCACCGACCTCGAAGTCAAGCTCACCGACCGCGGCAACGTCGCGCGCGGTGCCGACTTCGACACGTCGGTCCCCGGTGTGTTCGTCGCCGGGGACATGGGCCGCGGCCAGTCGCTGATCGTCTGGGCGATTGCCGAAGGCCGGGCCGCCGCCGCGGCCGTCGACCGCTACCTGATGGGTGCGACCGCGCTGCCGGCGCCGGTCAAGCCGACCGCCGTCCCGCTCCAGTAGTCACAGGAGTCACACCAGAAACAGAAGCACCAACTGTCGGCGAGTCGCCTCCCGTTTGCCAGACCGTGGTGTCTAATAGCCTGTTGTGGGCTCGGTCACACGGGCATCGGATTGGGGCCCCGGCTGAACGGAACGATCGCAGGAGTGATCACTGTGCACATCAATCCCGTACCCCGATCACGGATGGGGCGAATCGCCTGGTCCTGGTTTCGTCACCCCGTCAAAAGCCGCGAGTTCCCCGCTAAACACGAGCGCCTGGTAACCGCTGACGATTTGCTGATCTTCGGGGCATAACGGCCCTGCCGCGCGCCGTCTGGCGCGTCGGAAAGGTTTGCTCAGGGCGACTAACGGGGAACCCGGCGCGTCAATCGAGCAACCCCGAATCGCGGATGGCCTCGGCGAGCGGTTCCAAGACGGCGGGGTCATGCGGCGGGTTGATGTACACGATGCCCAGGTCGAGTCCTTCGGCTTCGAGGCCGGCGGCCTCTTCGATGACCTTCTGGTAGTTGCGCTGCTCGTCCAGGCGCAGATGGGCGGACAGCGTGATCTCCTTCGGGTCGCGCCCGATCTTCTCGCACTCCGCGGCCAGCACGTCGCGCTTGCGGGCGAACTCCTCGGGAGGACCGCCGACGAAGTTCCAGTGCTGCGCGTAGCGCGCGGTGATCGGCAGCGTTCGTTTCTCCCCGCTGCCCCCGATGCAGATCGGCGGATGGGGACGCTGCACACCCTTGGGTTCGTTGCGGGCGCCCTTGAGCTGGTAGTACTTGCCGTGGAAGTCGGTGGTCTCCTGGCTGAGCAGGCTGGTCAAGACCTCGCACGCCTCCTCGAAGCGATCGAAGCGTTCCCGGATGCTGCCTAGCTCGATGCCGTAGGCGCCCGACTCCTCCTCGTTCCAGCCCGCGCCGATCCCCAACTCGAGTCGTCCGTTCGAGATGATGTCGAGCGCCGCGGCCATGTTGGCCAGCACGGCGGGGTGGCGGTAGTGGATCCCCGTGACGAGAGTTCCCAGCCGCAGCCGCTTGGTCGCCTGCGCCAGTCCGGTCAGCGTCGTCCATCCCTCGAGGCAGGGCCCGCTGGCGTCGGAGAAGATCGGGTAGAAGTGGTCGAACGTCCACCCGGACTCGTAGACGTCGATATCGTCGGCGGCCTGCCAGACGGCCAGCATGGCTGCCCAGGTGGTGTTTTGGGGAGAGGTCTTGAAGGCGAATCGCATGAAATCGACGTTAGTCGATGTTTATGAAGGGCAACTAAACTTGGTGCCGCGATGAGCTATTCCCTCGGAGTCGACACCAAGATCACCCTGCTGGCGGCCGGGCTGATCTTCCTGCTTGCCCTGGTCCTCGGGGTGTGGAAGTACCGGCAGATCATGGCCGCCGCCGACCATCGCGCCCATCCCTATGTCGACATCGCGCACCGGGCCGCGTTGCTCTACTCCTTCGCGACGCTGCTGCTGGCCGTCTTCGTCGAGCTCAGCGCCTGGCCGACGTGGATCAACCTGACCGCGGCCGGCGTGGTCGTCTTCTTCTTCGTCGGCGCCATCCTCAGTTACATCGCACACGGGGCGCGACGCGACACCGTCAACCAATTCGAGAATCCCGCGCCCGGAGCCGGACTCTTCATGACCTTGCTCATCGCCGGCGAGATCGGGGGTTTGAGCGTGCTGCTCGCCGGTTTCGTCGCCGGACAATTCTGACACCCTGGCCAGGCACACTGGAGTCATGGACCCGGTAACCGCCTTGCGGCAGATCGCTTACTACAAGGACCGGAGCCGCCAGGATCCCAGGCGCGTGATGGCGTACCGCAATGCCGCCGACATCATCGAGGGCCTCGACGACGCGGCGCGCGAGCGCCACGGTCAGGCCAACAGCTGGCAATCGCTGCCGGGCATCGGCCCGAAAACCGCAAAGGTCATCGACCAGGCCTGGTCCGGTCACGAACCCGAGCTTCTCATCGAATTGCGTTCCGCCGCCGAGGATCTCGGTGGCGGCGACATCCGTGCGGCGCTACGCGGCGACTTGCACCTGCACTCGAACTGGTCGGACGGGTCGGCCCCGATCGACGAGATGATGGCGACCGCGTCGGCGCTGGGGCACGAATACTGCGCGCTGACCGACCACTCGCCGCGGCTGACGATCGCCAACGGGCTTTCGCCGGAACGGTTGCGCGCACAGCTCGACGTCATCGACAAGCTGCGCGACCAGTTCGCGCCGATGCGCATTCTCACCGGCATCGAGGTCGACATCCTCGAGGACGGCAGCCTCGACCAGGAGCCCGAGCTGCTCGAGCGCCTCGACGTGGTCGTGGCCAGCGTGCATTCGAAGCTCTCGATGGATGCCGCCGCGATGACGCGGCGCATGGTGCGGGCCGTCTCCAATCCACACGCCGACGTGCTGGGCCACTGCACCGGCCGGTTGGTCTCCGGCAACCGGGGCGTCCGGGCCCAATCCAAGTTCGACGCCGAAGCGGTTTTCGCCGCCTGTCGCGATCACGGCACCGCGGTGGAGATCAACTCGCGCCCCGAACGCCGGGACCCGCCGACCCGTCTGCTCCAGCTGGCGCTGGAGATCGGGTGCGTCTTCAGCATCGACACCGACGCGCACGCGCCAGGCCAGCTGGACTTTCTCGGCTACGGCGCGCAGCGCGCCCTGGACAACGGCGTGCCCGTCGAACGCATTGTCAACACCTGGCCGGCCGAGAAGCTGCTGGAGTGGACGGGCTCGAATTGAGCCGGTCGCTCAGACCCGCACCTCTTCAGCGTGCTCGGGAACCGGTTCCTCGGTGCGGCCCGCGCCCTGTAGGAGGTTCGCGGCGGCGACGGTCGCGCAGGTCGCCGCGGGGATGAGCAACGCGTAGCCGCCCAATTCGGCGCCGAACACGATCCCGGCTACGCCGCCGCCGAGGAATAGCAGGAGGGTGGTCGCCAGGATCGCGGCTTTCCAACTCTTGATGCCATGCAGCCGGCTGCGGCCGAGAATCAGCCCCAGGTCGGTGACGGTTCCGGTGAAGTGCGTGGTGCGGATCGCCATTCCGCGGAAGCTTGAGGTCATCCCGTTTTGCAGGCCGAGTGCTGCGGCGGCGAACAGCGCCTGCACCGCGGTCTGCTCGATCCCCAGGGCGTTGATCTGCGCCTTGACGACGGTCTCCTCGACCCCGGTGGCGGCGAGCACAAGCAACCCCGCCTCGAGGAAGAGCACGGCGGCGTGGCGTGGGCCCGCGAGGGAATCGGTGGGTGCGAGGATCGCCCCGGCGATGGTCGCTCCCGTCAGGAAGCCCACAAAGATCGCGCCGAGCACGTGGCCTTCATAAAGCCACGGGTTGGCCGTGTTCATGCCCAGCTGGGTGGTGATCGCGGTCAGGTTGCCGACGGGCAACGCCAAGATCAGCAGCGCCACCGCGTTGACGAAGCCCGCGGACAGGGCGAGCAGGGCGCTGTAACCGAGCAGGAAGCCCTCGCGGGGCGGGCCGCTGTCGCGGGCTTGATGCGGCGGCGGCATCGGATTCAGTTGCTCACTTTCGAGGTCGGGTTCTTCGTCAGCCTAACAACCGGGCCGTCCACAAACCGGGCCGCGAAGCCGATTCAAATCAACCTCAAATCATCCAAAAGTCATGTGGCAGAGAATGATTGGGGCAAATACGCTCAACCCGTCAGTCGGGGAGGTGTGGCATCTCTATACCCAGTTCACGGCCGACCAACACCCCGCGGGTGAGGGCGGATTTGCCGAAACGCTGGCGAACCCGGTCGACCGCGGCGTCGACCGCAGGCGATTCCCGGTCAAATGGCAATGCCAACTGCTGAGCGCCGCTGCGGTCGATGCCCGACACCGCGAAGCCGACCAGCGTCAGCCCGCGTTGCGAGATCAGGGGTGCCGCCGACGCAACCAGCTGCCGCGCGGCGGCCAGGATCGGTTGCGTCGAGGACGTCGCCCATGGCAGCGTCCGTGACCGCGTCGCCCGCCCGAAGTCGTCGAACCGCAGGCGCAGCACCACCGTGCGGCCGGTGCGCCCGGCGGCGCGCATCCGGCCGGTGATCCGGTCGATGAGGTTGACCACCACCGCGTCGATCTCGGCGGCCGACATGGTGTTGCCGGCGCGCCCCAGCGCCCGTTGCGCGCCCACCGACCGACGGCGCACACCGGTGGTCACCCGGCGGCGGTCGATGTTGCGGGACAGCGCGAACAGTTGGCGACCCATGGCGCCGCCCAGCAGCGAGGCCAGCGTCGACTCGCTCAGCTCGGCGACGTCGGCGACGGTCACGAGTCCGTGGGCGTGGAGTTTGTCGGCCGTCTTGGCGCCCACGCCCCACAGCCGCCGCACCGGCAACGGGTGCAGGAAGGTCAGCTCCTGGTCGGGCTGCACCAGCAGTAGCCCGTCCGGCTTGGCCTCCTGGCTGGCGACCTTGGCGAGAAACTTCGTGCGGGCGATCCCCACGGTGATGGGCAGGCCGACCCGGTCGCGCACGTCGGCCCGCAGCCGTCCGGCGATCTCAACCGGCGTCCCGGAAATCCGGCGCAGCCCGCCGACATCAAGAAACGCCTCATCCACCGAGAGCGGCTCCACGAGCGGCGTGCAGTCGCGAAATACCTCGAACACGGCCTCACTGGCGCGGCTGTAGGCGCTCATCCGGGGCGGCACCACCACGGCGTGCGGGCACAGCCGGCGCGCCTGCGCCCCGCCCATCGCGGTCCGCACGCCGTAGGCCTTCGCCTCGTAGCTGGCCGCGAGCACGACCCCGCCGCCGACGATCACCGGGCGGCCGCGCAACGTCGGGTCGTCGCGCTGTTCGACGGACGCGTAGAACGAATCCAGGTCCGCGTGCAGGATGGACGCATCGCACCGCACGAACATATGTTCGCACGCGCCGGTGACGGATTTGATGGTGGCGACCCGTCCCCCGCAAGCGGGAGGTGCCCCCATCGCCCGGCTACGCCGCGCTTGCGATCGCCACTAGCTGGATTCGCCGTAGATGCTGGTGACCCAGATGTGGGTGAGGGTGTCGACGACCCGGTCCTCGTGCACCGCCGGCGTCTCGGCGGACAGGGCGGCCATCATCGTCCGCTCGTTCATCTGGTTCAGGGAGGTGGCCAGGTCCACGGCCGGGATCGTCTCCGGCGCGGCCCCGCGTGCGCGTTCGGCGGCGATCATCGCGGCCGTCTGGTCGATCCACTTCTGCATGAAGCCCAACCACACAACGCGCAACTCGGAGCTGGTCGCCAGCGCTTCGGTGGCGGCGCGCGCCAGCCGGCGGTGCGTGCTGAAGGCCGTGAAGAAGGCCCTGATGCCGTTGCGCCACACCCGCCGCGGATCCGCGGGCAGCCGCTGCACCGCGCCGTCGAACTCTGAGTCGGCCCGCGCGATCACCGGTTCCAGCAGTGACAGCAGCACCGCGTCCTTGGACTTGAAATAGAAGTAGAACGTCGGGCGCGACAATCCCGCGCCCTTCGCCAGATCGTCGACCGAGATGTCGGCGAACGAGCGCTGTTCGAGCAGCCGCTCGGCGGTCGCCAGGATTGCCTGCTCACGGTCGTCGCCCGAGGGGCGGATGGCACGGCGGCCACGCAGGGCACGGGTCTGGCCGGCGCTAGTCACGGCCGTTACTTTACACCGTGTCGAAAGTTTCAACACCCTGTTGACTACGTCGACAGGCCGTTGATAACGTGGCCCCATGACTGAGCACCTTGACGTGATCATCGTGGGCGCCGGCATCTCGGGCATCAGCGCGGCGTGGCACCTGCAGGAGCGTTGCCCGACCAAGAGCTACGCGATCCTCGAACGCCGCGAGGACCTGGGCGGCACCTGGGACCTGTTCAAATACCCGGGCATCCGGTCGGACTCGGACATGTTCACCCTCGGCTTCCGGTTCAAGCCGTGGCGGTCGGCGAAATCGATCGCCGACGGCCCCGACATCAAGGCCTACATCAGGGAAGCGGCGGTCGAGAACAAGATCGACCGGCACATCCGCTACCGCCAGCGCGTCCTGGCCGCCGACTGGTCGGACGCCGACAACCGCTGGACCCTGACCGTCGAGTCCGACGGGCAGCAGCGCGAGCTCACCTGCTCCTTCCTGTTCGCGTGCACCGGCTACTACAACTACGACGAGGGATATTCGCCCACCTTCCCCGGCGCCGACGACTTCGAGGGCCGCATCATCCATCCGCAGCACTGGCCGGAGGACCTCGACTACACGGGCAAGAAGATCGTCGTCATCGGGTCCGGCGCCACCGCGATCACGCTGATCCCGGCGCTGGTGAACTCGGGCTCGGGCCACGTCACGATGCTGCAGCGCTCGCCCACCTACATCGGCTCGTTGCCCGGGGTCGACCCGTTCGCCGAACGCGCCAACCAACTGCTGCCGGACCGCCTGGCGCACATCGCCAATCGCTGGAAAGCCATCGCGTTCAGCACCTTCCAGTACCAGCTGTCCCGGAAGCGTCCGGCCTACATGCGCAAGACGTTGATGACGATGGCCAAGCGCCGCCTGCCGCAGGGCTACGACGTCGAAAAGCACTTCGGGCCGCGGTACAACGTGTGGGATCAGCGGCTGTGCCTGGCCCCCGACGGCGACTTCTTCCGCACCATCCGGCACGGCAAGGCCGACGTGGTCACCGACACCATCGACCGGTTCACCAAGACCGGCATCAGGCTCACCTCGGGGGAGGAGCTGCAGGCCGACATCATCGTCACCGCAACGGGTTTGAACATGCAGTTGCTCGGTGGGGTGCGACCCACCCGGAACGGTCAGCCCATCGAGCTGACGTCGTTGATGACCTACAAGGGCCTGATGTTCTCCGGGGTGCCGAACTTCGCTATCACCTTCGGCTACACCAACGCGTCATGGACGCTGAAGGCCGACCTGGTCTCCGAATTCGTCTGCCGGTTGCTGAACTACATGGACGACAACGGATTTGACTTCGTGGAGCCGCAGCATCCCGGCCCGGACGTCGACGAGCTGCCTTTCATGGACTTCAGCCCCGGCTATTTCCAGCGGGCGATGGACATGCTGCCCAAGTCAGGGTCGCGCGCGCCGTGGCGGCTGAAGCAGAACTACTTCTTCGACATGCGCACGATTCGGCGCGGCAAGGTTGCCGATGAGGGCCTGCACTTCGCGAAAAAGCGTGCGCCGGTAGCGGTTTAGGGATTTACGACGACGATGCCGTCGTCGTCGCAGTAGGCGATGTCGCCGGGGACGAACGTCACGCCGCCCAGCGTGACCTCGACGTCGCGCTCCCCGGCGCCCGTCTTGGTGCTCTTCCGGGGGTTGGTGCCCAGCGCCTTGATACCGATGTCGAGCCCGCGTAGCGCTGCGGCATCGCGCACCGCGCCGTTGACGACGAGCCCGGCCCAGCCGTTGGAGCGGGCCAGCTCGGCGATGACGTCGCCGACCAGGGCCGCGTGCAGCGAGCCGCCGCCGTCGATGACCAGTATCCCGCCCGCACTCGGCTGCGAGAGAACCGATTTCAGCAACGCGTTGTCTTCGAAGCAGCGGACCGTGCTGACGGGTCCGGCGAATTGGGGGCGGCCACCGAACTGGCGGAATTGGACGTCGCAACTGCGTACGTCGGGCCCGATATCGTCGACGAGGTCGGCGGTCGGCTGGAATGACACGGTCACGTCTGACACGGTAGCGGCTACGGCGGCGATCAGCGGCGGCGCAGCTGCCGGATCAACAGGATCGCCAGGAGGCTGACGGCCAGGGCGACGATCAACGGGACCGGAGACTGGGTCAGGGCCGCCGCTGCCGGGGCGTTGGGAGAAACCGGGTTATTGGCGGCGTCCACAGTGGATTTCGCTTGCGCCGCTACGTCTTTGGCGGCGGCCGCGAGGTCGCCGTTGGTTTCGATTCGTTGCCGCACCTCGAGGGGTGGCTCGGCGGCCTTGGCAGGGGGAGCCGGGGGCTTGGCGGCCTTGGCGGGAGCCTTCTTCGCCGGTGCCTTTTTGGCGGGTGCCTTCTTGGCGGGTGCCTTCTTCGCGGGCGCTTGCTTGGCGGGTGCTTTCGCGACCTTCTTCGCGGCCTTGGCCGGGGGCTTCTTCTCCGGCGGCGGGGTCGACGCGCCGTCGGGTTCGCTGTCGGGTTGATCCTGCGGGTCTGCCATGCGGCCGCTCCTCGAGCAATATTTCAGTAGTTTCTAGCCCACGCGGGTTCTTCGAACCCATCATGCCAGCACGAGCGCGGCCGCCTCGGCCGCCGGTCACGGTCTGCGCCGCACCACCCACAGGGCGCCCCCGCCCACAAGCACCGCCGCCACCACGATGAACGGCCAGACCGGGACATCCGAGCCGCGGTCCCCGGCGGCCGGGGGCCCTGGCGTGCCGGTGCCCGGCACCGTCAGCCGAAACGACCAGGATCCGGAGACCACGTGGCCGTCCGCGGAGGTGACCCGGTAGTTCACCGTGTAGACGCCGGCCGGCCCCAGCGGCCGCAGGTCGATGCCGACCACCGCGCCACGCACGGTCGGGTCTCCGGTGGACCACACGTTGCCGTCGGGCCCGACGACGGTCATGGCCGCGAACGTGCTCTGCAGCTGTTCGTTGAAGGTGGCGCTCACCCGTTCGGGACCGGTGGCGAGGACCGCGTTGTCCGCCGGATCGGTGGCCACCCGGGCTGCGTGCGCCGACGCCAACGGAGCGGTCAGCGGTGCGATCGCCAGGAGGGCACCGACGCACGCGGCGATCGCCAGCCGCATCATGCCCGTCGGCGGATCAGCGCCAGGCAGATACCCAGCGCGGCCACCACCAGGGCGGCACCGCCCAACAGCCGGGCGGTGTTGTCCGCGGATCTCGGCCGTGGCGGCGCGGCCTGGTCGGCGGGCGAGGCCGAAGGCGGCTGATGGCCGTGGGACGCTATCGGTCCCCCGCCAAGCGTCAGCGTGGGCACCGGGTATTCCGGCTCACCGCCGCCGGGCCGCGGCGGCTGGTCCCACTTCACGACCGTGCCGTCGGAATAGGTCTGTGTGGCCGGAAAGCTGACGGTCTCCGTGTCGGGCAACTTCACCGATATCCGGAACAGGGCGAATTGATCCACGCCGATGCCTGCGCCCGGCGCGGCCGTCCACGTCACCGAGTGCACCGCGCCCGACGCCGCGTCGCGGTCGAGCTTGGTCGTCCATCCCGGCATGCTCTCGGTGCGCGCCGAGGCCACGTCGGGCAGGGCGACGCTCAGCGCGGTGGTCACCGCGCCGGTGTTCGATTCGTTGGGCACCTGAAAGGTGACGACCGCCATGGCGCCTCGCGCCGCATTGTCGCTGCTGGCGTGCACGTGCGCCCACGCCGCGGGGAGCTGCGCCGCCGAGCCCAGATAGAGGCCGGCGGCAGCCACCACCGCGACCGGGAGGCGCGCCGCCCGCCGCGCGCGGGTCGAGATGCCGGGCAACCCCATTGGTTGGTCAGCTCAACCCGAGCCGGGCCATCAGGTCCGCCTCGATGCCGTCGAGCTGCGACGAGATCGCGGCGTGGGCCGCCCGGCGCCGCGCGGCCGGCATGTTCTCGGCGGCGGTGACGGCCGCAGCCAGATCGGTGAGCCGCTCGGTGATGGCCGACGCGAACTGCTTGGTCTCGGCGTCCTTGGGCTTCTTTTCCTGCACGGTGCGCAGAGACTTCTCCGCTCCGGCGATCCGGGCGGACAGCTGCGCGCCGTGGCCGGAGAACTGCCCGATCTGGGCCAGCGGGATCCCGAGCTGGTCCGCGCGGCGCTGGTCGATCAGCGCGCGGGCCGAGATGGCGGCGCGGTAGATGACTGGAGTGAGGATCGGCGCGAGCAGCCGGGACACCGTGAGCGCCCGGCGGATTCGCGTCGGCGAGAAGACCTTGCCCTCGCGCGCGGCTTTGAGTTGGGTCTCGGCCACTTTCAGGGCGTTGCGGTCGCTGTCCCGTTGGGCCTTGATCTGCGCCCTGAGCGCTTTGGCCTCCGCGCGGTGGGCGGCCTTGTATCGGCGAGTCTCGTTTCGGGCGGCCAGCTTGGCCTCCAGCTTCGCGCGGGCCTTGATCGCACGGGCTTCGGCGCGACGCGTCGCGCGACTCTTTCGCTTGCGGAACAGGGCCATTCCCGGCCGCCTCCCCGGTCTCTCGTGGCTATCGCTTTCGCGCGTGCGCGATCCGTGAGCCAACCCTAATCGGAATGGGCGGGCGCAAGCCCTCCAGGTCGGCCCCGGGCCAACCGGTTATCAGCCCGGGCGTTCGCTAGACGTCCAGGTGTTCCGCGCGGCGCAGCTCGTTGACCCGCTGCATGACCTCGTGTTGGGCCTCGGGGGACAACTCGGAGGCGCGCACGGCAATGCGGCGCACACCGTCGTCGCGCATCGTCGCCAGGATCGACAACTCCTGATCGAGCTTCTCGTAGTACTCGTCGTCGGTGAAGTAGGCCGGCTTGATGCGGAAGAAGTTGGCCAGTGCGGCCATTGTCGCCGACGACGGGTTGGTGCGGTTCCCCGAACGCAACTGCGACAGGTACGGAGCCGACATCGTGATGCCTTCCGCCTTGAGCGCCGCGATCACTTCCGCGGAGGTGTGCGGCCCGCGTCCCGGGGGATACACCGTGTCGAACAGGCGGTTCAGGCGAGCAGCGAACGTCGTGCTCATTGGATATGACCTCCACTTGGCTGTAGAAGTGAACTATTACCTAGGTGTATTTGCTGATCATGGTAGCGAGGGTTGGTTCCCCTAACTAGGTGCAAACCCCCAAGGTTTCGGTCCAGGCGTAGCTGGGGCTTGCCGATGCCACACTTGACGAGCGTCTAACTGATTCGCTGGGGTGTCCACTAAATCAGCGAAACTCACAGGTTATCCGCAGAATTCGGCTCGACGCCGTAAGTGGCGGGGCGACCCCGCTTGGTTCGGCGGGGGGTAGGATGGAAACGTGCTGGGCGGTCGCACCGCAACCGGGCAGCAATTTATGATTGCTTAACGCCTTATTTGCTGTCGGACGCGCTCCGAGGCCGGAAACCGCCGCTCGTGGAGCTATCCGAAATGCGAAACGCGGTCCGTTGGCCGTCGCGGCAGGCCGTCCGTAACCAGGCCTATCGCCCAATCGTCATGGGCCGAGCTGCCGGCGCGGAACCCGGGAACCGACGGGAGCGCGCCGCCCGTCGCTGTCTGGAATCAATGACGGGCTCGACGAGAAAGCGACCGAATTCGGCGGTCCGATTTTTCGGTGCGGGCGCCGGGCTAAACGCTCATGCCGCGAGCAGCATCGCCAGGATTGCGGTATCAGGATGGCTGATGGGGTCGACGCCGACGCGGCTCACCATGGAGGTGATGGTGCCGTCGGCCTCCGCTTCCACCCAGGCGGCCCGGTGTTCGAGTCCCAGGTACGGCAAACCTGGAAGCAGGACGCATCCGGATGCCGCCCCGCTGCATTCCGGCAACGACGGGGTGGTCTCCGAGGGCGGATGCAGCATCAGCAGCGCGGGGGGCTGATGGTCGGCGAAATAGCCTGGCTGGATCGCCGAGTCACCGAAGACCGTGCCCTCGGCGAGTACCAGGCCGACAGTCCCCGGCTCGGGTTCCTCGGGCAACTCCTCGCGCGCGCCGAAAACCGTTGTGGTGGAGAGTAATCCGGGTAATGACGCGACCCTGACCGCGACCATCAGCAACTGGGCCCACTCTTTGGTCGAATCGGGCCAACGGCCAGAGATCACAAACCCTTTCAGGGCACCACGAGCATGGAAAGGGGAAACCCCTATCGGGCGGTCAGACCCAGTCTCCATTTCGACCTCCGCGCGACGCCTCCGTCCGATTAACCACACTGGTAGCTCGAATAATTCAGCATGCCCGCGGGTTCGGCGCCGTGCAACCCGACACGGCCAGTGGCGCACATGTTTCCGGAGTGCCCGGTTCGCGACCGGGCAAACGAAAGGGGCGCCGCGCAAACCGCGCGACGCCCCTGCCGACCGAAATGGACTCAGCCGAAGATCAGCCCGCCCGTTTTCGACGTGGCGGCCTCGTAGCGCTTCTGTACGTCGGCCCAGTTGACGACGTTCCAGAACGCCTTGACGTAGTCCGCCTTGACGTTCTTGTACTGCAGGTAGAAAGCGTGCTCCCACATGTCGACCTGCAGCAGCGGAATGATGCCGAGGGGGACGTTGGCCTGCTGGTCGTACAGCTGGAAGGTGAGCAGCCGGCTGCCGAGCGTGTCGTAGCCCAGCACTGCCCAGCCCGAACCCTGGAGGCCGTTGGCGGCCGCGCTGAACTGGGCGCGGAACTTGTCGAACGATCCGAACGCGTCGTCGATCGCGGCCGCCAGTTCCCCGGTCGGCTTGTCGCCGCCGTCCGGCGACAGGTTCTTCCACCAGATCGAGTGGTTGACGTGGCCGCCGAGGTGGAACGCCAGGTTCTTTTCGTTCAGGAAGATCGCAGCGTGGTCGTCGTTGGCGCGTGCCTCTTCCAGTTTGGAAACGGCGTCGTTCACGCCCTTGACGTACGTGGCGTGGTGCTTAGTGTGATGAATCTCGTTGATCTGACCCGAGATGTGCGGTTCCAACGCTGCGTAGTCCCAGTCCAGGTCGGGCAGGGTGTATTCAGCCACGGCGTTCCTTTCTTCGGTTGTCTTCTTACGCTCATTCGCGCGGGCCTACCACGCGGCGGCCAGCCGTAGACAACCCTGCTCCATGACTGCGCGGACCGCAAGAAAGACCGCTATGAGCTCCGAAGGGATACCCGCTCAGCGTCGGTTCAAGACAAAACGATGAGGGCGAGGACCGCCAGCAACGCCAGTGCGATCAGCCCGGCGCGCAGTGCGGCGACGCTGTAACTGTGATTCCACGCGGGCGAGCCGGAGTACGACTTCGAGGGGGCCGGTGATCCCGGACCGAACGAATGCGTGGCCATTAATCGCCTTTCACCCGCTCCTCACCTCGGGGTAGTGAGGTGAGTCACAAACTATTTTCGCGAAGGCGATCATAGCGCTTCCGGGCGGGCTTGGAAAATGACGCTCTGAGCTGCGTGTTGAGGGCGACCCGGCCGAAAGCCGGCCCGAGGGCGCGACCGGTAGCCGGCCGCGCGGATGCTTAGCAAGGCAATCCATTTCGCTCAACGACGGTTTTGACCTGTCGATGGCATGTCTCCGATACCGCGGTGTTATCCACAATGGCACCACGGCTAGCCGGTAAAGCTGTAGTAATGCTTCCCTTACCCACTGAGGCCATGTGGATAAACCTGTGGAAACTGTGGATAGGTCGTGATAGCTGAGTAATAGCCGACCGGCCTTACTGCGGCCGTCGCTGAGCGTCCCGCGGCGCGCATCGTCGCGCGGTTACGCTAGTCCGGTGATCCAGGTGTGCTCCCAGTGCGGCACTCGGTGGAACGTGCGCGAGCGGCAACGCGCGTGGTGTCCCCGTTGTCAGGGAGCGCTGATGGCGCCCCTGCCGGATGCGCCGGCGCCCGGCGGGAGTTGGAGCCCACCCAACGCCGCGGCGACGAACCGATCATCCGGCTCTCGGGGCTGGCAGCGCACCCCGCCGCGCCTACCGCCGGGCTTTCGCTGGATAGCGGTGCGTCCCGGCGCCGCCCCGCCCACCCGCCGCCTAAGGCGTCCACTCGGCCCCACCCCGCGTTATGCCGTGATGCCGCGTTGGGGCCTGGCCGATCGCGTTGGGCAAGGGCCGGTGGCAGTCGAAAAGCCCGCGCACGCCGCGCCGTCGGCAGCGACGATCCGCACCACGCTGTTCGTGAGCGTGCTCGTTCTCGGCATCGCCGCCTTGGTCTACGTCGTGCGATACGTGCTGCTGATCGTCAACCGGAACACCCTGCTGAACTCGTGGGTGGCCGCCGGGGCGGATTGGCTCGGCATCCTGGCCAGCGTGGGCGCGATCGTGGCGGTGCTCACCTCCGGGGCGATGCTGATCCGCTGGCTGATCGCGCGGCGCGCCGCCGTGTTCGCCCATCACGGCCTGCCGGAGCCACGGTCCACCCGGGCGTTGTGGGCCGGGTGCGTGGTGCCGCTGGCGAACCTGCTGTGGGCGCCGGTGTACGTCATCGAGCTGGCGATCCTGGAAGAGCACTATGCCCGGATACGCCGACCCATCGCCGAGTGGTGGATCGCCTGGGTCGCCAGCTACCTGGTCTCCATATTCGCCATGGTCACCAGCTTCGCCAGGGACGCTCAAGGCATCGCCAACAACACCATCACGATGGTGTTCGCCTACCTGATCGCGGCGCTCACGGTGGCCGCGGCCGCCCGCGTCTTCGAGGGCTTCGAACGCAAACCGGTCGAACGGCCCGCGCACCGCTGGGTCGTCGTCGCCGACGCGCCGGCAGCACGTCCGGTTGAGCTCGAGGGGCAGGAAGCGGCAGCATTAGGCGTATGACGTGGGCCGAGGAGGTGCTCGCCGGGCACCCCTTTGTGGTTGCCCACCGCGGCGCGTCGGCCGCGCGGCCCGAACACACGCTGGCCGCCTACGACCTCGCCCTCAAAGAGGGCGCCGACGGCGTCGAATGCGACGTGCGCCTGACCCGCGACGGCCACTTGGTGTGCGTACACGATCGCCGGCTCGACCGGACCTCGACCGGGGCCGGCCTGGTCAGCACCATGACCCTCGCCGAGCTGCGTGAGCTCGAGTACGGCGCATGGCATGACAGCTGGCGTGAAGACGGCACGCACGGTGACACCAGTTTGTTGACGCTGGACGCCCTGGTTTCCCTCGTTCTGGATTGGCACCGGCCGGTGAAGCTCTTCATCGAGACCAAGCACCCGGTGCGGTACGGCTCGCTGGTGGAGACGAAGCTGCTCGCGCTGTTGCACAGGTTCGGCATCGCCGCGCCCGCCTCCGCCGACCGGTCTCGTGCGGTGGTCATGTCGTTTTCGGCGTCCGCGGTCTGGCGCATCCGGCGAGCCGCGCCGCTGCTGCCGACCGTCCTACTCGGCAGGACCGCGCGCTACCTGACCAGCGGCGCGGCCACCGCCGTCGGCGCCACCGCCGTCGGCCCGTCGCTGGCGACGCTGAAGGAATATCCCCAACTCGCGGATCGCGCGATCGCCCAGGGTCGCGCGGTGTACTGCTGGAACGTCGACGAGTACGAAGACCTCGACTTCTGCCGCGACGTCGGGGTGGCCTGGCTTGCCACCCACCACCCGGGCCGCACCAAGGCGTACCTGGAGAACGGCCGCGCGGGCGGTTAGTCCGAAGGAGTGGTGGGCACCGGGGCGTCCGCCGCCAGCGCCTCGAACAGCCGGCTGGCCTCGTCGTGGTTCCACACCACCACCGATCCGGCGTCACCGCTGGTGAACTCCCCGATCGGGACGGTCATAGCGGTGGGCGAGCCGTGCAGTCCCCAGCCCAGGTGGGCCAGGTCCCACACGTGGTCGCCGCGGTCAACGGTCAGGGCATCGGCAAGCGCGCGCGGCACGGAGTACCAGCGCCAGGGGTTGAGCCACACCGCCGGACTGGCGGCGGCGTGCAGCAGCGCCGCGACGAACTGCCGCTGGTTGACCATCCGGTCCAGGTCCGCCCGGGGGGTGTCGCGCGTCCTGACGTACCCGAGGGCGTTGCGGCCGTTGAGTTTTTGGCAACCGGCCGGCAGGTCGATGCCGGCCAACGGGTCGCTGAGCGGCGACGTCGGGCACACCGTCACCCCGCCCAGCGCGTCGACCACGCCGGCGAATCCGCCGAATCCGATTTCGGCGTAGTGGTCGAGGCGCAGCCCGGTGGCCTGCTCGACCGTCTGCACGAGCAGGGGCGCCCCGCCCACCGCGAAGGCGGCGTTGATCTTGTCCTTACCGTGGCCGGGGATCGGGACGTAGGAGTCGCGCGGTATCGACACCATCGTCACCCGCCCGCCGGACCACAGCTCGGGCAGGTGTACCAGCAGGATGGTGTCGGTGCGGCTGCTGCCGATGTCGCCGCCGGTGGCCAGGTCCTCCTGCTGCTCGGGGCTGAGACCCTGGCGGCTATCCGACCCGACGAGCAACCAGTTCGTCCCGCGGCCGTGCCCGGGGCGCCCCGGGTAGTCGGTCAGGATGTCGTCGCGGTGCAGCCGGCTGTCGAACCAGACGGCCCCGCAGGCGACGCCGATGCCGGCCAGCAGCACGCCGATCACCAGGGCCGACGCAAGCGCTCGTAGCCGGCGGCGCCAGCCACGGCTGCGGCGCGTGCGCGGGGCGGTGGGCCGCGGCGGAGCTCCGGGTGGTTGTCGGGGGCGCGGCGGTTCGACCGCGCGAGGCGGCGGGGGTGGGGGCGGCGGCGTTGGCCGCCGCAGCGGCGTGGTCTGTTCGGCCGGCGCCGGCGGGCGGGTGCCGCGGCGAATCACCTGTGACGGCTCGGTGCGCGGTTCGTGCCGGTGCGGTGGTCGATCGCCGTTCACCTGGTTAACGTACGCGGCCGGGGTCGCCCGACACGATGGGTTCGGCTAGTGGCGAGCGCGCAGCCCGTTGATGAACGGGCATCCCATCAGCACGCGAATGGCCTGGCTCAGCCCGGTCATGTCGTCCACCGGCTTGTGGAACGGCAGCCGGACGTCATGGTCGCGGTCCTTTCCTTCGACGCGGAACCGCACGCCGTAGCGATCCAGCCCGAGCGGGCGCACCTGCCCGCGGCGCAACGGGGCGGGCAACCGGGACACCAGCCGCGCAACGACGTCGCTGTGGGCGGTGTCCAGATGCCACAGCAGGTTCGACTCGATCTCGCAGAACGGATCGGGGCGGGCCGCAAGGAGATCCGCCACGCTGACGGGCTCGGCGCCGGTGGCGTCGGTGACGACGACGGACGCGACCTCCAGCCGGACCAGCGTGTAGCGCGGTTCCTGCCCCGCCGACGGGGCGCATCGCGGGGTGTCGACCTGAAGCAGCGCGGGGTGCGGCCACTCGGCGGCGATCAGGTCGACCGTCTCGGCGACCTCGGCCGGGTGAAACTCGTGCAGCTGCCCGCGCACCCACACCAGCGAGCGCACCGGCTCCCGCAGCGGAAGGGGTGCATAGTCGGTCAACTCCAGGAGCGCCTGCGATCCGGCGACGGAGCCTTCCGGCCGTCCTGCGCGCTGACTGGGGATCGCCAGCGCGAAGGACCCGTCGGGCAGCAGGTGATGCACGGGCGTCACGACGGGGCCCTGGCGGGCGGGCGCGGATTCCAGTGCCAGGAGCGCGCCGCCGGCTCGGACACACGCGCTGCGGATACGTTCGGCGGTCGTCGGGGCGGGGCAGGTCAGGGGTAACACCGTTCTCCTTAAATTAGGTAAGCCTAAGTTAACTTAGATGGCAAGGCGCCGCAAGAGCGGTTTGACGCCTCCCGCCGCTAGGGTTGGGGCGTGGTCCGCATCGCTTATCTCGGCCCGGAAGGGACATTCACCGAGGCGGCGCTGTTGCAGATCACGGCCGCCGGTCTGGTTCCGGGCCGGGTGTCAGACGAGGTGCGGCGACTGCCCATCGACAGCACCGCCGCGGCGCTGGACGCCGTGCGCGACGGCGGCGCCGAGTACGCCTGCGTCCCGATCGAGAACTCGATCGACGGGTCCGTGACGCCCACGCTGGACAGCCTGGCCATCGGTTCGCCGCTGCAAGTCTTCGCCGAGACGACCCTGGACGTCGCGTTCACGATCGTCGTCAAACCCGGCCGCTCCGCCGACGACGTGCGCACCCTGGCGGCCTTTCCGGTGGCGGCGGCGCAGGTGCGGCGGTGGGTCGCCGCGAACCTGCCCCACGCCGAGCCCCGGCCGGCGTATTCCAATGCCGACGCGGCGCGGCAGGTCGCCGAGGGACAGGCGGACGCCGCGATCACCTCGCCCCTGGCCGCCACCCACTGGGGACTCGCGGCGCTGGCCGACGGCGTGGTCGACGAGCCCAACGCATGCACCCGTTTCCTCCTGGTGGGCCTGCCGGGCCCGCCGCCGGCCCGCACCGGGGCCGACCGGACGGCGGTGGTGCTGCGGATCGAAAACGCCCCCGGTGCCTTGTTGGGCGCGCTCACCGAATTCGGGATCCGCGGCATCGACCTGACGCGGATCGAGTCCCGGCCGACCCGGACCGCGCTGGGCACCTACGTCTTCTTCGCCGACTGCGTGGGCCACATCGACGACGACGCCGTCGCCGAGGCACTTAAAGCGCTGCACCGTCGTTGTGCCGATGTGCGATACCTGGGATCTTGGCCGACGGGCTCGCCCGCCGGGGTGCTGCCGCCGCCGGCCGACGAGGCGGCCCGCTGGCTGGCGCGGCTACGAGAAGGAAAACCGGGAACGGCGACCGGGGGAATCGAGTTGTGACCGGCCGGTTGGTGCTCGTGCGACACGGCCAGTCGTACGGCAACGTCGAACGCAGGCTGGACACCCGGCCGCCGGGCGCGGAGCTGACGCCGCTGGGTCGCGATCAGGCCCGCGCCTTCGCGCGGGGTGCGGGACGGCCCGGGCTGCTGGCGCACTCGGTGGCGATTCGGGCATCGCAGACGGCCGGCGTCATCGGCGGCGAGCTCGAGATGTCCGCCGTCGAGGTCGACGGCATTCACGAGGTCCAGGTCGGCGCGCTGGAGAACCGCAGCGACGACGACGCGGTCGCGGAATTCAACGCGATCTACGAGCAATGGCATCACGGTGCTCTCGACGTCCCGCTGCCGGGCGGAGAAACCGGCAACGACGTGTTGGACCGCTATGTCCCGGTGCTCACCGAGTTGCGCCTGCGCTACCTCGACGACCACGACTGGACGGGCGACATTGTCGTCGTCAGCCATGGTGCGGCGATCCGGCTGGCCGCCGCTGTGCTGGCGGGTGTGGACGCCGGCTTCGCGCTGGACAACCACCTCGACAACGCCGAATCGGTGGTGCTGGCGCCGATCACCGACGGGCGGTGGAGCTGCGTGCGGTGGGGCACCCTGACGCCGCCGTTCTACCCCGAGCCCGAGGCCAGTCCCGTCGGGGACGCGGTGCACTCGAGCACCGACCCGATGGGCTGACGGTCGGTCAAACGGCCAGCGCGACCGCTTCGAAGCACTCGCAACCGACGGCGTCGCAGTCGATCACGAAGGCGTGCGGCAACAGCTCGGGGCTGAAGCAATCCGGCTCCGTGCACTCCGCGCGGCGCAGGGAATGGCGAATGATGGTGCCGTGACAGTGATCTAAGCCTGCCCGGCAGTCGCGGCAGTCAGCACTCATGACCCGTTCATAGCACCGGCCGCGGACAAATCCGGGATGCCGCGCCCATAAAACCGGCGCGGCTGACCGGCCGTCAGGCCCAGCCCAGTTCTTCCAGCCGGTCGTCGTCGATGCCGAAGTGGTGGGCGACCTCGTGGATCACCGTGATCGCCACCTCCTCGACGACGTCGTCCTCGGAATCGCAGACGTCCAGCAGCGCCTCGCGGTAGATGGTGATGGCGTCCGGCAGCGATCCGGCGTAGTCGGAGTCGCGGTCGGTGAGGGCGACCCCCTCGTACAGCCCGAGCAGTTCGCCGTCCTCGGGGTGGCGGTCGTCGACCAGCACGACGACGTTGTCCATCGCCGCCGCCAGCTGAGGTGGGATCAGGTCGAGCGCGTCGGACACCAGTTCGTCGAACCGCTGGGGATCCATCCGCGCGGGCACGCGGCTAGCCCCCGGCTGGCGGCGCGGGCGGCACCTCAGGCCCCGGGTTGGCCGGCGGCGGCGCCCCGCCGTCCGCGGGGGGCGGGGCCTGAGGTCCGGTCAGCCGCGCCGGTTTTATGGGCGCGGCATCCCGGATTTGTC
>NZ_LZKH01000253.1:0-4690 GCF_001672745.1 Mycobacterium sp. E1386 | reverse complement strand
TCGAGCACCATGGCTTCGTCGTCGCCGGCCGCCGCGGCGCGGGCCTGCGCGGCGAATCTCTCCCGCTGCACGACGGGGTCGTTCAATTCGGAGTACCCGGTGGCCAGTTCCACGCCGCGCACGTAGAGGTCCCACTTCTCGGTCACCCCGGGGATGCTGCGGTGCTGACGCGTCAAAGGCGTTGTCTCAACCGGAAAGTCCCGCACGAAGGTCGGCGCGGTCAGCGTGTCCCCCACCGTGTGCTCCCAGAGTTCCTCGACGAGCTTTCCGTGCCCGTAGCCGCGATCGCGGGCGATCTCGACTCCGAGCCGGTCCGCGATGGCCCACAGCCGCTCCACCGACGTCTCGGGGGTGATCTCTTCACCGAGTGCCGCGGACAGCGACGGGTACATTTGAATCGACGCCCATTCTCCGTCTATGTCGTAGACACTCCCGTCGGGCAGCGGTAGTTGTCGGGTTCCGATCGCCTCATCGGCGACCTCTTGAATAAGCTCACGCGTGACGACCGCCGAATCGTCATAGGTTCCGTACGCCTGGTAGGTCTCCAGCATGGAGAATTCCGGAGAATGCGTGGAATCGGCGCCTTCGTTTCGGAAGACTCGATTTACTTCGAAGACCTTGTCAAAACCCCCGACGATGCAGCGCTTGAGGAACAGTTCCGGCGCGATCCGCAGGTACAGATCCATGTCGAGAGCATTGGAATGCGTGACGAACGGTCGCGCCGCCGCGCCCCCCGCCAGCGTCTGCAACATAGGCGTTTCGACTTCGAGAAACCCGCGCCGTTCGAGCGAGTTGCGAATCGCGCGGACGACGGCGATCCGCTGCCGCGCCACCGTCCTGGCCTGGGGCCGGACGATGAGGTCGACGTAACGCTGGCGCACCCGCGCCTCTTCGCTCATCTCCTTGTGGGCCACCGGCAGCGGTCGCAACGATTTCGCCGCCATTTGCCACGAATCGGCCAGAACGGATAATTCGCCGCGGCGTGAGCTGATCACGTTGCCGTGCACGTAAACGATGTCCCCGAGGTCGACGTCGGCCTTCCACGCCTCGAGCGCTTCGGGGCCCACCCTGTCGAGGCTGATCATCACCTGCAGGCTGGTGCCGTCGCCCTCCTGGAGTGTCGCGAAGCACAATTTCCCGGAGTTGCGCGCGAACATCACCCGGCCCGCGATGCCGACGACGTCGTCGGTGGCGGTGTCGATCGGCAGGTCGGGATGGTCGGCGCGTACCTGCGCCAGGGTGTGGGTGCGTTCGATCGCGACCGGATACGGTTCGCGACCCTCCGCCAACAAGCGAGCGCGCTTGTCCCGGCGGATGCGGAACTGCTCGGGCAGGTCTGCTGGGTCGGCGTCACTCACGACGTGCCAGCTTAAATGACTGGTCTTTGAGCTTGCGTTGACGCCGTCTCAGCGCGCGGTTTTCAGCCGACCGCGCTGGGTGTCCCGGTTGCGTTCGAACACCAGGCGCAGTCCCTGCAGGGTCAGATGCTGGTCGAAATGGCTGGCCGTGTGCAGCTCGGGCAGCAGCAGCGGCGCCGTGTGGCCGGTCGCCACCACCGCCACGTCGTCGCCGGCGAAGCCCTCGACGTCCTCGCGAATGCGCCCGACCAGACCGTCGACCAGCCCGGCGAAGCCGAATACGGCTCCGGCCTGCATGCATTCGACGGTGTTCTTGCCCACCACCGAACGGGGGCGGGACAGCTCAACCCGGCGCAGGGCGGCGGAGCGGGCCGCGGCGGCGTCCGAGGAGACCTGCACGCCCGGCGCGATCGCGCCGCCGAGAAATTCGCCCTTGGCCGACACCACGTCCACGCAGATCGATGAGCCGAAGTCGATCACGATGGCGGCGCTTTGAAAGCGGTGAAATGCGGCCAGGCAGTTGACGATTCGGTCGGCGCCTACTTCTTTCGGGTTGTCGACGAGCAGCGGGATGCCGGTGCGCACACCGGGCTCGATCAACACGTGCGGCACCGACGGCCAGTACTGGTCGAGCATGATCCGCACCTCGTGCAGCACCGACGGGACGGTGGACAGGGCGGCCGCGCCGGTGAGCCGCTCGGAGTCGTCGCCGATCAGGCCGTCGATGGTCAGGGCCAGCTCGTCCGCGGTCACCTCGGACTCGGTCCGGATCCGCCAGTGCTGCACGACCTTTGCGTGCTCCTTGGACCCGGAGATCAGCCCGACCACGGTGTGGGTGTTACGGACGTCGATGGCCAGCAGCACGGCTACCGCGCAACGATTCGGGGATCCAACAGCTCGGCGGCATCCGCGGGCACGAAGGCCGGGTCGTTGCCCAGGTCGATCGGTTTGTTGTCGGCGTCGACGAACACGATCCGCGGCTCATACGACCGCGCCTCGGCCTCTTCCATGGTCCCGTACGCGATCAGGATAACCAGGTCGCCGGGGTGCACGAGATGCGCTGCGGCGCCGTTGATTCCGATCACACCGCTGCCGCGCTCCCCGGTGATCGCGTAGGTCACCAGGCGGGCACCGTTGTCGATGTCGACGATGGTCACCTGCTCGCCCTCGAGCAGGTCCGCGGCGTCCATCAAATCGGCGTCGATGGTCACCGAGCCGACGTAGTGCAGGTCAGCCTGGGTGACGGTGGCGCGGTGGATCTTCGACTTGAGCATCGTCCGTAGCATCAATTCCTCCAAGATGATTCACGGGTGTCCCGATATCCGTCCGGCCCCACGGGTGCCGGCGAAGTTTCGATCTCGATCGAGATGTTGTCCAGCAGCCTGGTGCTGCCCAGCCGGACGGCGACGAGCAACCGGCCGGTTCTGTTGCCGCCCAACGGGCCCAGGTCCGGGTCGCGCAATTCGAGGTAGTCGACCGTGAGCTCGGGCACCGCCTCGAGCACCGCGCGCGCCGCGTCCAGTGCGGCCTCCGGCCCGGCGTCGGCGGCGTGCGCCGCCGCCGTCAGCGCCGCCGACACCGCCACGGCCGCCTCACGCTGCCCCGGGTCGAGGTAGCGGTTGCGCGACGACATGGCTAGCCCGTCGGCTTCGCGGACGGTGGGCACGCCGACCACCGCGACGTCGAGGTTCAGGTCGGCGACCATTTGCCGAATCAGCACCAGTTGCTGATAGTCCTTCTCGCCGAAGAACACTCGGTCCGGGCGCACGATCTGCAGCAGCTTGCACACCACGGTCAGCACGCCGGCGAAGTGGGTCGGCCGCGGACCGCCCTCGAGGTCGGCGGCCAGCGGACCGGGCTGCACGGTGGTGCGCAGGCCGTCGGGATACATGGCCGCCGCCGTCGGCGCGAATACGATTTCGACGCCTTCGCCGCGCAGCAGCGCCAGGTCGTCGTCCAGGGTCCGCGGATAGGCGTCGAGGTCTTCCCCGGCGCCGAACTGGAGCGGGTTGACGAAGATCGAGACCGCGACCACCGAGCCGGGTACCCGCTTGGCGGCGCGCACCAGGGTGAGGTGGCCGTCGTGCAGGGCGCCCATCGTCGGCACCAACATCACCCGGCGGCCGGTGTGGCGCAGAGCGCGGCTGACGTCGCTGACGTCGCGCGGCCGCGAGTAGACGTTGAGTTCGCCGGCCTTGAAGGCGGGCGGCTTGCCTGGTCTCATCCCGCCAGGACCTCGACGACGTCGGCGGGGGCGTGGGCCCGCCGGGCGGTCCGCAGGGCGTTCACCCGGTACGCCTGCGCCAGTTCCGGGTCGACCCGGTTGAGCGCGCCGAGGTGCTCGGCGACCGCGGCGGCGTCGCCGCGCGCGACCGGACCGGTCAGCGCGGCCTGCCCGCGTTGCAGGGTGTTCTCCAGCGCCGCCCGGGCCAGCGGGCCGACGATGCGTTCGGCGATCCCGCCCGGCTGGTCGTCGACGGACTGTTGACCGAGCAGTTCGCTGCCGCGCAGCGCGGCCCGCAACGCTTCGAGCGCATCGGCGAGCACCGTCACCAGGTGGTTGCCCGCATGCGCCAGGGCGGCGTGGTAGAGCACCCGCGCCTCCTCACGCACGCAGAACGGTTCGCCGCCCATCTCGAGGACGAGCGACTGCCCGATCGCATAGCCCACCTCGTCGGCCGCGGTGATGCCGAAGCAGGTATCAGGCAGCCTGCTGATGTCCTCATCGGAGCCGGTGAACGTCATCGCCGGGTGGATCGCGAGCGGAATGCACCCGTCCTGGGTCAGCGGCGCAAGAATGCCCACCCCGTTGGCGCCCGACGTGTGGGCGACGATCGTGCCCGGCCGCACCGACGACGTCGCAGCCAGCCCGGACACCAGGCCGGCGAGTTCGCTGTCGGGAACGGCCAGCAGCAGTAGCTCGGCGTCGGCGGCCACCTCCGGCGGGGACACCACCGGGGTATCGGGCAGCCAACGCTGCGCCCGCTGGCGGGACGCGTGGGAGATGGCGCTGCACGCGACCACGACGTGGTCGGCGCGCTCGAGCGCGACCCCGAGCGCGGTGCCGACCCGGCCGGCGGAGATGACGCCCACCTTGAGCCTGGCCGGGCGCAAACCGTCGAACTGCACCATCGCAGACGACCTCACAGATTTCTTCGTTCGTTCCGGTCCCACGTCGTGGGTACCGTTCGGTCACTAAAACTGTAGTCGATTACCGGGCGGCACCCAATGTGAGGAAGCTCCCAGCTCAGCCGTCGCGTCGGCGGCGCCGGCCGCCCTCGGACGGCTGCACCTGCAGCCGCGCCAGCAGGTCGGCAACCGACTGGCCGCCG
>NZ_LZKH01000252.1:0-7322 GCF_001672745.1 Mycobacterium sp. E1386 | reverse complement strand
CGCGTCACGCGCGCTGCAGGGCATCGGCGGCGGCGGGCTGATGGTGACCGCGATGGCGCTGATCGGCGAGGTGATCCCGCTGCGGGACCGTGGCCGCTATCAGGGCGCGATGGGCGCGGTATTCGGCGTCACCACCGTGATCGGTCCCTTGCTCGGCGGCTACTTCACCGACCACTTCACCTGGCGCTGGGCGTTCTGGATCAACGTGCCGATCTCGGTCGTGGTCTTCTTCGTTGCGGCCGCCGCCATCCCGGCGCTGTCCAACCGCACCAAACCGGTCATCGACTACGCGGGCATCCTGTTCGTCGGCCTGGGCGCCACCGGGCTGACGCTGGCCACCAGCTGGGGCGGGACCACCTACCCGTGGGGATCGCCCACGATCATCGGCCTGTTCGTCGGCTCGGCGATCGCGCTGTGCGTCTTCGCCTGGGTGGAAAGCCGCGCCGCCGCGCCGATTCTGCCGACCCGGCTGTTCGGCAGTCCGGTGTTCACGGTGTGCTGCGTCCTGTCCTTCGTGGTCGGTTTCGCGATGCTGGGCGCCCTGACATTCCTGCCGACGTACATGCAGTTCGTCGACGGCGTCTCGGCCACCACGTCGGGCCTGCGCACGCTGCCGATGGTGATCGGGATGCTGACCACCTCGATGGGCAGTGGTGTCATCGTCGGCCGCACGGGCAGATACAAAGTCTTTCCCGTCGCCGGCACCGCCGTCATGGCGGTGGCGTTCTTTCTGATGTCGCGGATGGACCCGTCGACATCGGTTTTGGTGCAATCCCTGTTCCTCGTCATCCTCGGCGCCGGGATCGGGATGTGCATGCAGACGCTTGTCCTGATCGTGCAGAACACCGTGGACTTCGACGACCTCGGCGTCGCGACCTCCGGCGTCACCTTTTTCCGCACGATCGGCAGCTCGTTCGGCGCCGCCATCTTCGGTTCACTGTTCACGAACTTCCTGCACAGCCGGATCGGCCCGGCGATGGTGGCCAGCCGCGCGCCCGCCGCGGCCGCAGCGTCGCCGGAGGCGTTGCACCGGTTGCCGCGCCAGGCGGCCGCGCCGATCGTCGCCGCCTACGCCGAGTCGCTCACCCAAGTGTTTCTCTGGGCGGTTCCGGTCGCGCTGGTCGGGTTCGTCCTCGCGTTGTTCCTCCGTGAGGTACCCCTACGAGAAATGCACGACAGCACAATCGATCTCGGCGATGCGTTCGGCATGCCGAACACCGAGACACCGGATCAGATGCTGGAGAACGCGGTCGAACGCATGCTGCGCGGTGTGCCGGGCATGCGATTACGCAGCATCGCCATGCGACCCGACTGCCGACTCGACGTGGCCGGATTGTGGGGCGTCCTGCGCATCAACCGCTACGGCCAGATATATGGGACGGCCCGGCTCACCGACATCGCCGACTACCTACGGATACCGTTCGAGGTCTTGGAGCCCACCTTCGCGCGCCTGATCGCGACCGGATACGCCCGGGGCGACGGCAACCAGATGTGGCTGACACCCGCGGGGGCCCAGCAGGTGGACTACGTGCACTCGCTTCTGGTGGGCTGGCTGGTCGACAAGCTCGCCCGGTCACCGGGATTCGACGGACGACCGGATCGCCGCGTGGTCGAAGCGGCGCTGAATCGAGTCGCGGGCCGCGTTCTCGCGCAACGGGACTGGAACGACGACCGTCCCACCACGAAGATCCCGGTGCCCACACCCTGAAACGGGCGCCGCGGGCGTACCATCACGCCATGAGCCGAATCGGAACATTTGCCGACGACGACCTGGCCGGCTGGTTTGTGAAGTCTCCTGACATCGGCGCCGCACTCGGCGGCTTCAGCAACGCGGTCTACACCAAGAACCGGTTACCGCTGCGCACCCGCGAACTGGCCCGCGCGGTGATCGCCCACCGCAACGAATGCGTCGTCTGCGTCAACACCCGCGACGAGGACGGGCCCGCCGCCGGCGTCGACGAGGAGTTGTACGACCACGCCCAGGAGTGGCGCACGTGGCCCGGCTACAGCGAACAGGAGCGGCTGGCCGCCGAGTTCGCGGACCGGTTCGCCAGCGATCACACCGCCCTGCGCGACGACGAGGACTTCTGGAGCCGTTGCTCCGAGCATTTCTCCGACGAGCTGCTGGCCGATCTGGCCCTGTCGTGCGCGCTGTGGGTCGGCATGGGTCGCGTGTTGCGGACCCTCGACATCGGCCAAGCCTGCAAACTGACCATTCCCAGCCGGGCTTAACGAACCACGACACATAAACGGCCGCGACGACACGCCGGAAGACGTCGCAGCGGTTTATGTTTCGCGGGCACAAATCGCGACACCCCTGCGTTGCCCTACGCGTGAAGATTCGCTTCGGCGTTGGATTGGGTGCGGATACCGCTCCGGATCGGCTGGCTCCCATCGTGGATCGGCTGGAGTCCAGCGGGGTGGATTCGCTGTGGTTCTCGGAGCTGGTCTACTCCCCGGCGGTCGATCCGGTGGTCGGCATGGCCTACGCCCTCGCCAGGACGACCCGGCTGAAGGTCGGCACCTCGGTGGCTGTTCTTCCCGGGCGGCATCCGGTCCTGGTCGCCAAACAATTGGCGTCGTTGGCGGCAGTCGCGCCGAAGCGGGTCCTTCCCGTCTTCGGTCTGCGGTCGGCGATTCCGGCCGAACGCGAGGTGTTCGTGGTCCCCGACGGGGAGCGGGCCGCGGTGTTCGACGAGTCGCTGCGGGTGCTGCGTTCGGCGCTGGCCGAGGATTCGGCCAGCTACACCGGACGGTATTTCACGGTCAACGGGGCTTCCGTCCTGCCCAGGCCGACTCCGCCGCTGGATATCTGGCTGGCCGGCTCGGCGCCCGGAGCCTTTCGGCGCATCGGCGCGCTGGGGGACGGCTGGCTGGGCAGTTTCCTGACCCCCGAAGAGGCGCGAGCGGGCCGTGAGGCGATCGAACGCGCCGCAGCGCAAGCGGGCCGGCAGATCGGCCCCGACCACTTCGGGATCTCGTTGGCGGTCGCAGAAGGCGACTTGCCCGCTGAGGTGGCCGCGGCGGCCCGGAAGCGTCGCCCCGACGTCGACCCCGCCGACCTGATCGCCGCCGGATGGGATCGCCTGCACCGGCAGCTCGACGCCTACATCGATGCGGGGTTGACGAAATTCGTCATCCGGCCGGTGGGCGGCGGTCCCATCGACGGCTTCCTCGATCGGTTCGTCACCGAACTGATCGCCCGCCAGAACTGAATCCGGCAGCCCAGGCATCTCGAGGCTGCACAATGACTGCCATGACCGGCACACCGCTTGCCGCCGCGCGGATCGCCCAGCTGGAGGCCGAGGGCGTCGACGCCGTCGTCGGCACCGTCGTGAATCCCGCCGGCCTCACCCTGGCCAAGACGGTTCCGATCCGGCGGACCAACGCGTTCGCCGATCCCGGTCTCGGCGCCAGCCCGTCGTGGCACGCCTTCGCGATCGACCAGAGCGGGATCGCCTTCACGCCCGATGTCGGTGTCATCGGGGACCAGCGCCTGCGCATCGACGTGTCGGCCCTGCGCATCGTCGGCGACGGGCTGGCGTGGGCGCCGGCCGCGTTCTTCTCCCAGGACGGCGCGCCCGTTCCCGCCTGCGCTCGCGGCACGCTGGGCCGGGTCGAAGCCGCGCTCGGCGAAGCCGGGATCGAGGCGGTGATCGGGCACGAGGTGGAATTCCTGTTGGTCGCCCCCGACGGCGGCCGCCTCCCGTCGGCGTTGTGGGCGCAGTACGGCCTCGCCGGCATCCTCGAGCATGAAGCGTTCGTCCGGGACGTCACCCGGTCGGCGGCGGCGGCGGGACTCGCGATCGAGCAGTTTCACCCCGAGTACGGCGCCAACCAGTTCGAACTCTCCCTGGCGCCACAATCCCCGGTGGCCGCCGCCGACCAGCTGGTGCTGCTGCGGCTCGTCGTCGGGCGGGTGGCCCGCCGCCACGGGGTTCGCATCAGCCTGTCACCCGCGCCCTTCGCGGACGGCGTGGGATCGGGCGCCCACCAACATTTCTCGCTGACAACGCCGGAAGGTCCGCTGTTCTCCGACGGCGACGGCGCCCACGGCATGACGGCGGCGGGGGAGAGCGCGGTGGCGGGGCTGGTCGGCGGACTGCCGGCGGCGCAAGGCGTGTTGTGCGGGTCGATCGTGTCCGGCGTGCGGATGCGCCCGGGCAACTGGGCCGGCGCGTACGCGTGCTGGGGGACCGAGAACCGCGAGGCGGCCGTGCGGTTCATCACCGGCGGGCCCGCCAATCCGCGCGGCGGGAACGTCGAAGTCAAAATCGTCGACCCCTCCGCCAACCCGTACCTGGCATCGGCGGCGATCCTGGGGCTGGCGCTTGACGGGATCAAGCGTCAAGCGGCGTTGCCACCGGAGATCACCGTCGACCCGGCGGCCCTGTCCGATTCCGACCGTGAGCGCGACGACGTCGCCAACCTCGCCAGGGAACAGGCCGAAGTGATTGCGGCACTGGATGATTCCGAGCTGCTGCGCGATATTCTGGGCGACCCGGCGGTCGACATGGTGGTCGCCGTCCGCCGCCTGGAGCACGAGCGGTACGGCGATCTCGACACCGAGCAACTGGCCGACAAATTCCGGATGGCCTGGAGCCTGTGACGGCGCACGCGATGACGTCGGACGCCCTGGCACAGCACATCGGTGACGTGCGACTGATCGATCAACATGTCCACGGTTGCTGGTTGACGGCGGGTGATCGGCAACGGTTCGAGAACGCGCTCAACGAGGCCAACACCGAACCCATCGTGGGCTCGGGGTTCGACTCGCAACTCGGCTTCGCGCTACGCGCGCACTGCGGCCCAATCCTCGGACTGGCCAAACACGTTGACCCACAATCGTATTGGGATCGCCGCAGTCAGCTCAGCGAGGCCGAGCTGGCCCGCATGTTCCTATCGGCCGCAGGAGTGAGCGACTGGCTGGTGGACACCGGCATCGACGCGGGAACCGCCGGCACGGCCGGCATGGCCGAACTTTCCGGCGGCCGCGCATATGAGGTAATTCGGCTCGAGCAGATCGCCGAACAAGCCGCGCGGGCGCCGGGCGACTACGCGGCGGCTTTCGAGGACATCCTGCGTGGGCGCGCGGCGACGGCGGTCGGCACCAAGTCGATCCTGGCCTACCGGGGCGGATTCGACGGCGACCTGAGCGAGCCGTCGCCGTCGCAGGTCGCGGAGGCCGCCGGCCGGTGGCGCGACAGCGGCGGCACCCGGTTACAGGATCGGGTGCTGCTGCGGTTCGGGCTGCATCAGGCGCTGCGGCTGGGCAAACCCCTGCAATTCCACGTCGGCCTCGGCGACCGCGACTGCGATCTGCACAAAACCAACCCGCTGCTGTTGCTCGACTTCCTGCGCCAGTCAGGGGAGACCCCGATCGTCCTCTTGCACTGCTACCCCTACGAGCGGGAGGCCGGATACCTGGCGCAGGCCTTCAACAACGTCTATCTCGACGGCGGGCTGAGCGTGAACCAGCTGGGCGCCCGGTCGGTGGCGTTCATCGCCCGGCTGCTGGAGCTGGCGCCGTTCGACAAGATCCTTTACTCCTCGGACGGGTTCGGTCCGGCGGAACTCCATTTCCTCGGTGCGGCCCTGTGGCGCACCGGCATTCATCGCGTATTGCGGGAATTTGTGGCCAACGACGACTGGAGCGAGCGCGACGCCATCCGGGTTGTCGACCTGATCGCTCACGATAACGCCGCAGGTCTCTACCGCGTTTGACCCCCGGTGAAGCCGGGGTATACGGGCGGTTATGGCGACCGCGAAGGGCGTCTTGGAGTGGGCCCGCGACAAGGTGGTGTCGTGGGTGCCCAAGGCGGACCTCGACCAGCGCGACCCGGACTACATCCGCGACCAGCTCCCGGGCACGTGGCTGCTGGCGTCGTTCTACTTCCGGGCGGATGTGCGCGGCATGGATCGCATTCCGGCCGAGGGGCCGGTGCTGCTGGTCGGCAACCACAGCGGCGGCAACGTGCCGCCCGACACTTTCGTGTTCACGCTCGCCTTCTGCTCCTATTTCGGCGTCGAGCGGCCCTTCTACCAGTTGGCCCACAACCTGGTGGTGTCCGCACCGCCGCTGGGCTGGCTGCGCAAATTCGGCACCGTCGCCGCGAACCCCGAAAATGCCCGTCTCGCATTGGATTCCGGCGCAGCTCTGCTGGTCTACCCCGGCGGCGACTACGAGGTGTTCCGGCCCTCGTGGGAACGCCACAAGGTCGACTTCGGCGGGCGCATGGGCTATGTGAAGCTGGCCCGGGAGGCCGGAGTACCGATCGTCCCCGTCGCCAGCGTCGGCGGGCAGGAAAGCGCGTTGTTCCTCAACCGCGGGCAGTGGTTGGCCAAGCTGCTGATGGCCGATAGGTTGCTTCGGCTCAAGAGCGTCCCGATATCGCTGGCACTGCCGTGGGGTCTCAACATCAGCGACCTGGCCGGCCACATTCCGTTGCCCACCAAGATCGTGATCGAGGTCCAGCACCCGATCGAGGTCGATGGCGACGACCAAGCGGTGCACGACAAGGTGATGGCCAGCCTGCAGGGCGGCGTCGACCGGCTGGCCGCCGAGCGGCGATTCCCGGTGATCGGCTGATGCGCGTCGAACGCCGTTGCGTCATCAACGCCGACCGTTCCGCGGTCTGGAAGATCGTCAGCGACCCGGACTGTTACCCGTCGTTCATGACGAACCTGGAGCGCTGGGAGTCCTCGAACGACAAGGCGGCCGGCGTCGGCGCGCGCTACACGGTCCACTGGAAGATCGGCTCCGTCCCCGTCGGCGGACTCATCGAAGTGGTCGAATTCGATGACGACCGCGACCTGGCGTTCGTGGGTCTCACCGGCATCACCCTGCGTGGGCGGATCCGGCTGCGCGACGCGCACGACGGCCGAACGAAGGTGACCTTCCGCCTGTCGTACCAGGCGCCGGGCGGGCTGCTCGGATACATCGCCGACCGGATCGCCGTGCGCCAGGTGGGACGCACGCTCGCCGAAACCTTGAAACGCCTCAGGAAGCTCGCCGAGTCGTAACCAATTTTTCCAAATTCCGGTGTGATCAACCGCCGCGCGGCATACGCTCCGATCGACGAATCGGGCGACGTCACCAAACTTCGAGAAAGGGGTTTGGGAGCATGTTGCTCCGAGCAGCTCTCATCGCCGCGGTCCAACAGTACTTATAGCGGTTGGCGACGTCGGCGCTGCGCAGGGCGCTGTGATGGTCGACATACGAGGGGTGACCATCCAAGCGACTCGAGCGCCGATGTCGCCGAATCCGTTGCAGCTCATAGCGATCCGATGATCCGGTGCTGCGGGCGAAGACCGCTCAGACC
>NZ_LZKH01000251.1:0-1992 GCF_001672745.1 Mycobacterium sp. E1386 | reverse complement strand
CCAGGGCTTTGTCGCCGACAGCGGACTGCGTCCGCGCTACCCGGCCGTAGAGGTTTACCGGGTGGAGGTCGCCGGCGATCCGGGCGCCCCCTACTTCGCGGACGTCGACCGGTTGCCCCGGGTGGACGGCGGACCGGAGGCGCTGCTGCGCCTCGACGAGCGGCGCCGGCTGCAGGGCCTGCCGACGCTGGGCCCCGCGCTGATGACCGCCGACGCGCGCGGCGCCGGATTGCCGGTGCCCTCGGTGACCGTCACCGACACCCCGGTGGCCCGCGAGACCGATTACGGCCGGGTGGACCAACATTCGTCGGCCATCCGGGCCGCGGGCGACGCACGGCATACCTACAACCGGGTGCCCGACTATCCCGTCCCCGGGGCCGACCCGGTCGTCGGCGCCTGGAGCGGCGGCCGGATCACCGTGTCGAGCTCGTCGTCGGACTCCACCGCGATGCCCGACGTCGCGCCGGCGACCTCCCCCGTCGCCGCCATCGACGGCGACCCGGCGACCGCGTGGGTGTCCAACTCGCTGCAATCGGCGGTGGGCCAGTGGCTGCAGGTCGATTTCGACCACCCGGTCACCAACGCGGCGATCACCCTGACACCCAGCGCGACGGCCGTCGGCGCGCAGGTGCGCCGCATCCTGATCGAGACCGCCACCGGCAGCACCACCTTGCGGTTCGACGAGCCCGGCAAGCCGCTCGCCGCCGCGTTGCCCTACGGCGAGACGCCGTGGGTGCGGATCACCGCCGCGGGCACCGACGACGGGTCCCCGGGCGTGCAGTTCGGCATCACCGACCTGTCGATCACCCAGTACGACGCGTCCGGATTCGCCCACCAGCTCGACCTGCGGCACACCGTGCGCGTCCCGGGGCCGCCGCCCGGCGCGGCGGTCGCGGGCTGGGACCTGGGTTCCGAGCTGCTGGGCAGGCCGGGATGCGCGTCGACGCCGGAGGGCGTGCGCTGCGCGCCGTCCATGGCGCTGACACCCGAAGAGCCGGTCAATCTCAGCCGGACGCTGACCGTTCCGGCACCGATGTCGGTGACCCCGTTGGTGTGGGTGCGGCCGCGGCAGGGGCCCAAGCTGGCCGACCTGCTCGCCGAGCCGAACACCACCAGGGCACGGGGCGACTCCGACCTGGTGGACGTCCTCGGCTCGGCGTATGCGGCGACCGACGGCGACCCGGCGACGGCATGGACGGCACCGCAGCGGGTGGTGCAGCACAAGACCCCGCCCACCTTGACGCTCACCCTGCCGCGGCCCACCGAGGTCACCGCGCTCCGGCTGGCGCCGAGCCGGTCGGCGTTGCCCGCCCATCCGACGATGGTGGCGGTCAACCTGGGCGACGGCCCGCAGGTGCACGCGTTGAAGCCCGGTGAACCGCAGACACTCCCACTGCATCCCCGGGTGACCGACAGCGTCACCGTCAGCCTGTTGGACTGGGAAGACGTCATCGACCGCAACGCGCTGGGTTTCGACCAGCTCAAGCCGCCGGGGGTGGCCGAGCTGTCGGTGCTCGGTGCCGACGGCACCCCGATCGCGCCCGCCGACGCTGCCCGCGATCGCACGCGCGAGATCGCCGTCGACTGCGATCACGGCCCGGTCATCGCGGTCGCGGGACGGTTCGTGCACACGTCGATCAGCACCACCGTCGGCGCTCTGCTCGACGACGAGCCCGTTGCGGCCCGGGCGTGCGACCGCGACCCGATCGCGTTGCCGGCGGGGCAGCAGGAGTTGCTGATCAGCCCGGGCGCCCAGTTCGTCGTCGACGGCGTTGCGCTGTCCCCGCCGGCCGCGGCCGCCGCCGCGCCCGGCCCAGTCGGGGTTCCGGCGTGGCGGGTGTGGGGCCCGGACCGTCGCGAGGTGCAGGCTCCGCCGTCGGCCACGTCGCGGGTGCTGGTGGTCCCGGAAAGCATCAACCCCGACTGGGCCGGGCGCGGCGGCGGCCGCGGCCGGCGGGGACAGCGCAACGCCGTCGACGACGAACTGGGCGC
>NZ_LZKH01000250.1:0-22578 GCF_001672745.1 Mycobacterium sp. E1386 | reverse complement strand
GCCGCGGTGCGGGGCTGGGCCCAGGACCATGACATCGCGGCGGGAATGCCGCTCGAGACGTTGCGACAGCGCGCCGGCCTGCCCGCCGCGGAACTACTGCCGACGCTGCTGGAGGGCACCGGCCTTCAGGTGGTCGACGGGTTGGTCCGCTCGCCGGGGGCGGCCCTGCCGGCCCGGGTCGACAAGGCGGTGCGCACCATCGAGGAGTGGCTGGCCGCTGAGCCCTTTCGGGCACCGGAGGCCGACGAACTGGCCGAGCTCAAGCTCGGGCCCCGGGAGCTGGCCGCCGCGGTGCGCACCGGGCGGCTGACCCGGATCGCCGACGGCGTCGTGCTCGGGTCCGGCGCGCTGGACCGGGCGGCGGGCGTCCTCGCGACGCTGCCCCAGCCGTTCACCGTCAGCGACGCGCGCCGCGCGCTCGGCACCACCCGCAGGGTCGCCGTGCCCTTGCTGGAGCAGCTCGACGCCCGGCGCGTCACCAGGCGGGGCCCGGACGGCACCCGGGTGGTGGTCCCTACAGCCGCTCCTTGACCGCCGCCGACAATCGGGCGCCGTCGGCCTTACCCGCCGCGATCGCGGTGGCCGCCTTCATCACCAGGCCCATCTGCTTCATGCTCGGGCGCTCGCCGATCTCCTCGGCGACCTGGGCGATGGCGGTGTCCGCGACGTCGGCCACCTCGGCCTCGGTGAGCGGCGTCGGCAGATATTCGTCGATGATCCGCGCCTCGGCGTGCTCGTTGGCGGCGAGCTCCCCGCGGCCGTTCTGGGTGTAGATCTCCGCCGATTCGGCACGCTTGCGCGACTCCCGCGCCAGCACCTTGATGACTTCTTCGTCGGAGAGGTCTTTGGCCTGTTTGCCGGAAACTTCCTCGGTTTGGATCGCGGCGAGCAGTAGGCGCAGGGTCGCCGTGCGCAGCTTGTCCTTGCTCTTCATCGCGTCGGTCAGGTCGGCCCGCAGCCGGGATTTGAGTTCGGCCATGCCAGAGACGCTACGCGCCGACCGCCCCACCATGATTGAGAAATGCCCGGACCACCGACAGGATGGACCCCATGACGAACGACGGGCCCGTCCGCATACACCGCGGAACACGTTGAGCGCGCCGCCGCCCGGCTATCCGGGCTACGGCCCGCCACCGGGCTACGGCCCCCCGCCCGGCTGTGGCTCGCCCCCGGGATACGGGCCGCCGTCCCCCTGGCAATACGGTCCGCCGCAACTGGTTCCGGGAGCGGTCAAACCCGGCATCATCCCGCTGCGACCGCTGACGCTTGGCGACATCTTCAACGGCGCGGTCGGCTACGTCCGCGCCAATCCGAAGGCGGCTTTGGGCTTGACCGCCATCGTCGTGGTGTTCATCCAAATCGTCACGAAGGCCGCCGTTTTCGGACCGTTGGCGGCCTACGGCAGGTTGACGACCGACCACGCCAAGGAGCTGACCACCGGGGTCGTGGGCGCGTGGCTGACGTCGATGGGCGCCGGCGTGGTCGTCGCCTGGCTGGGCGGCATGCTGTTGTCCGGAATGCTCACCGTCATCGTCGGGCGGGCGGTGTTCGGGTCGCCGATCACCATCGGAGAGACGTGGGCCAAGATCCGGGGGCGCCTGGTGCCGTTGTTCGGTCTCGCGGTGCTCGAAGGCGCGGTGATGGCGGTTGTCGCCGGCCTGGCGGCCGTGATCGTCGCGGTGCTGGCGGCTATCGGCAACCCCGCGGTGGCGGTCGTGCTGGGCCTGCCGCTCGCGCTGGCCGTGATCGCGTTGCTGGTGTACCTGTACACGGTGGTGTTGTTTGCACCCGTGCTGATCGTGCTGGAGCGGCTGCCGGTTCTTGACGCCATCACCCGATCGTTCGCGCTGGTCCGCGGCGGATTCTGGCGAGTGCTGGGCATCCGGCTGCTGACGCTCGTGGTGACGTCCGTCGTCGGGGGCGCGGTCGCCGTGCCGTTCAACATCGTCAGCCAGTTCTTTGTGATCACCTCGTCCACCGCGGCTTTCCTCATCAGCACCGTGGTCGCGTCGGTGGGCGCGGCGATCGGCGAGATCATCACCGCGCCTTTCAACGCGGGCGTCATCGCGCTGCTCTACACCGATCGCCGGATGCGCGCCGAGGCCTTCGATCTGGTCCTGCAGACCGGCGCCGCCGGCGGACCGTACGTGGCCGGCTCCACCGACAACCTCTGGCTGACGCGGCCGGCCTGAGGACGAGTGCAACCGTGCCCTCCATCGACATCGACCGCGATGCCGCGCACCAGGCCGCCCAGGACGAGCTCAACAAGCCGATCTACTCCAAGGGATCGGGAGAGCAACAGCTAGCCGAATGGCTGAACGAGACGATCTATCGGCTGCTGCAGAAGACGGCCTCGCTGCCGGGTGGATGGCTCACGGCGACGGTGCTTTTCATCATGCTGGGGATCGCGCTGGCGGTCGCCATCCACATCGCGCGGCGCACCATGCGCACCAAGCGTGGCGGCGACTACCAGTTGTTCGAAGCCGCGCTGCTCACCGCGGCCCAGCATCGTGCGACCGCCGAAAGCTATGCGGCGCAAGGCGAGTGGGCCGCGGCGATTCGTCATCGACTGCGGGCCGTCGCCCGCCAGCTCGAGGAGACCGGCGTGCTGAACCCGGCGCCCGGGCGTACCGCCAACGAACTGGCCTCCGACGCCGGCGCCGCGCTGCCCCACCTTGCCGGCGAATTATCGCAGGCCGCAACGGCTTTCAATGACGTCACCTACGGCGAACAACCCGGAACCCAGGCCGCGTACCAGATGATCGCCGACCTCGACGACCACCTGCGGTCCCGCTCGGCGGCCTTACCCGCGGGACCGGCGCAGCCCGCCGCCTCCGACTCGTGGGCGCAGGTGCGGTGATGGCGACAATCCAACGTCCCGAAGCCACCGGCCCGACGCCGATGCAGCGCTGGCGTTCCTGGCGCTGGGTCATCGTCACCCTGATCGTGCTCGCCGTCATCGCCGGCGTCGACGCCTACCTCACCGCGCCGCGACCCGGCGCTCGCATGGATCCGGCATCGACGGGTCCCGACGGCACCCATGCGCTGGTGGCACTCCTGCGCGGCGGCGGCGTCGACGTCGTCGTCGCCGACGGCATCGCCGACGTGGAACGGGCGGCGCGGCCGGACGCGCTGATCCTGGTGGCGCAAAGCCAATACCTGACCGCCCCGCTGCTGGACCGGCTGGCGAAGGCGCCCGGCGATCTGCTGCTGGTGGAGCCGACGGCGCGCACCCGCGAGGCATTCCTGCCCGGCCTGCGCGTCTCGGCGGCCGGCACGTTCGACACCGATCCCGACTGCACACTGCGCGAGGCCACTCGGGCCGGCCCGGTGCGATTCGGGCCCAGCGACACCTACCGCGCCACCGACGGCCGGCCGATGACCCGCTGCTACGACGGTGCGTTGATTCGCTTCCGGGACGGCGGGCGGACTATCACGGCGGTGGGCAGCACCGATTTCCTGACCAACGGCGCCCTGCTGCAGGCGGGTAACGCCGCGCTGGCGATGAACCTGGCGGGCGCCCGGCCCCGGTTGATTTGGTACGCGCCCCACCGGGTCGAGGGCGAATCACCGCCGCCCGGTTCGGTTGGCGACCTGATCCCGCAGAACGTGACCTGGATCGTCTGGCAGCTCTGCCTGGTTGTGCTGCTGGTCGCCCTGTGGCGTGGCCGGCGGCCCGGCCCGCTGGTCGCCGAGGAGCTGCCCGTCGTGGTGCGCGCTTCGGAGACCGTCGAGGGCCGCGGCCGGTTGTACCGTTCCCGCCGGGCGCGCGACCGCGCCGCCGCGGCGCTGCGCACCGCCACGCTGCAGCGGCTGGTGCCCCGGCTGGGTCTGAGCATCGGGGCGCCCCCGCCGGCGGTGGCGGCCGCGGTGGCCGGACGCAGCGGGGCCGACCCGGCATTCGTCTCCTACCAGCTGTTCGGGCCGCCCCCGGCGACCGACCACGACCTGCTACAACTTGCCCGTGCGCTCGACGACATCGAAAGGCAGGTCACACGGACGTGACGCAACCATCTACCGCCTCGACCCCCACCGCTGAATCGGCGCGAGATGCCCTGCTGGCGTTGCGCACCGAGCTCGCCAAGGCCGTCGTCGGACAGGAGGGGGTGGTCAGCGGCCTGGTGATCGCGCTGCTGTGCCGCGGTCACGTGCTGCTGGAAGGCGTTCCGGGAGTGGCGAAGACGCTGCTGGTGCGCGCGCTGGCGGCCGCGCTGCAACTGGAGTTCAAGCGGGTGCAGTTCACCCCCGACCTGATGCCCGGCGACGTGACGGGCTCGCTGGTGTACGACGCACGCACCGCCGCATTCGAGTTCCGGCCCGGCCCGGTGTTCACCAATCTGCTGCTGGCCGACGAGATCAACCGGACCCCGCCGAAAACCCAGGCCGCGCTGCTCGAGGCGATGGAGGAGCGCCAGGTCAGCGTGGAAGGCGTCGCCCAGCCGCTGCCCGATCCGTTCATCGTCGCCGCGACCCAGAACCCGGTCGAATACGAGGGCACTTACCAGCTGCCCGAAGCCCAGCTGGATCGATTCCTGCTCAAGCTGAATGTGACTCTGCCGCCGCGCGATGCGGAGATCGCCATCCTCGCCCGGCACGCGCACGGCTTCGACCCCCGCGACCTGTCGGCGATCAAACCGGTGGCCGGGGCCGCCGAATTGGCGGCCGGGCGCGACGCCGTGCGACACGTGCTGGTCGCCGACGAGGTCCTGGGATACATCGTCGACACCGTCGGGGCCACCCGCTCCTCGCCCGCGCTGCAGCTGGGCGTATCGCCGCGCGGGGCCACCGCGCTACTGGCCACGGCGCGTTCCTGGGCCTGGCTGTCCGGCCGCAACTACGTCACCCCCGACGACGTGAAGGCCATGGCCCGCCCGACCCTGCGGCACCGGGTGATGCTGCGCCCCGAGGCCGAGCTCGAAGGGGCCACACCCGACGGCGTGCTCGACGGCATTTTGGCCTCGGTTCCGGTGCCCCGCTAGTGGTCCTGACCGGACGCACCGGGCTGGTCGCGCTGATCTGCGTCCTGCCCATCGCGCTGTCGCCTTGGCCGGCAAACACTTTCGTCGCGCTGGCGGTCACGCTGGCGATCGTGGTGGCCGTGGACATCGGGCTGGCGGCCAGCACCCGCAGGTTGCGCTACATCCGCTCCCCGGATCGCTCCGCCCGGCTCGCGCAGCAGGTGGACGTCGGGTTGCTGATCCACAACGACGGCCGGCGGCGGTTCCGCGGCCAGGTTCGCGACGCGTGGCCGCCCAGCGCCGGCGCGCGACCGCGCATCCATCCCGTGAACATCCCCGCCGGGCAGCATCAGCACATTCAGTCCCAGCTGCGGCCGGTCCGCCGCGGCGAGCAACGGGCCGCGGTGGTCACCGCCCGGTCCATCGGGCCGCTGGGACTGGCGGGACGGCAAGGGTCGCAGGCGGTTCCGGGCCTGCTGCGAGTGCTGCCGCCGTTCCTGTCCCGCAAGCACCTGCCGGCCCGGCTGGCCAAGCTCCGCGAGATCGACGGGCTGCTGCCCACGCTGATCCGCGGCCAGGGAACCGAATTCGATTCGCTGCGTGAATATGTCGTCGGTGACGACGTGCGGTCGATCGACTGGCGCGCCACCGCGCGTCGCGCCGACGTCGTCGTCCGCACCTGGCGCCCCGAACGCGACCGGCGGGTGGTGATCGTGCTCGACACCGGGCGCACCTCGGCGGGCCGGGTGGGTGTCGACCCGACGGCCGCCGATCCCGCGGGCTGGCCCCGGCTGGACTGGTCCATGGACGCCGCGCTGCTGCTGGCGGCGCTCGCGTCGCGGGCCGGCGATCACGTCGACTTCCTCGCACACGACCGGGTCAGCCGCGCCGGCGTCTTCGGGGCGTCGCGCACCGAACTGCTCGCCCACCTGGTCGAGGCGATGGCCCCCCTGCAACCCGCGCTGCTCGAACCCGATTGGACCGCAATGGTTTCCGCCATTGCGCGGCGGGCCCGCCGGCGATCACTGGTGGTGCTGCTGACCGACCTCAACGCGACGGCGCTCGACGAGGGCCTGCTGCCAGTGCTGCCCCAGTTGTCGGCCAAACACCACCTGATGGTGGCCGCGGTCGCCGACCCGCGAGTCGACCAACTGGCCGCCGGGCGTTCCGATCCGGCCGCCGTCTACGACGCGGCGGCCGCCGAGCGATCGCGTAACGACCGTCGCGCGATCGCCACCCGCCTGCGCCGCAGCGGGGTGGAGGTCGTCGATGCCCCGCCCACCGACCTTGCCCCCGCCCTGGCCGACCACTACCTGGCGATGAAGGCCTCCGGTCGGCTGTAGCTCAGCTGGTGGGGATCACGTCGGGCGCGTCCTCGATGTCGCCGGTCTCCCCGGCCTTCGCCGCACGGCGACCGAAATACCCGATGTAGGCCAAAAATGCCGCCTCGGCGATGATCCCGATGCCGACCCGCACGAAGGTCGGCAGCGGCGACGGCGTCACCAACGCCTCGATCAACCCCGAGACCAACAACACGCCCACCAGACCGATCGCAACCGACACGACGGCGCGCCCCTGTTCGGCGAGCACTTGCCCGCGGGGCCGGTCCCCGGGCGAGATCACCGACCACCCCAGCCGCATCCCCACCGCCCCCGCCAGGAACACCGCCGTCAGCTCCAGCAGCCCGTGCGGAATCAGCAACCCGAGCAGCACACCGCCCTTGCCGGCCTGAAACATCAGCCCGGAGATCAGGCCCAGGTTGGCCGCGTTCTGGAACAGCACGATCGGAATCGGCAGTCCCAGCAGAACGGACAACGCGATGCACTGCGCGGCGACCCAGGAGTTGTTCACCCAGATTTGCAGGGCGAACGCCGCGGCGGGATGCTCGCTGTAGTAGGAGGCGACGTCGTGGTTGACCAATTGCTCGATGTCGCTTGGGGTTCCGGCGGCCGACTGCACCTCGGGATTGCCTGCCACCCAGAACCCCATAACGACCACCACGGCGAAGAACGCCACCGCGGTGCCCAGCCACCACCGCCACGACCGGTAGGCGACCACCGGGAAAGACACCGTCCAGAACCGGGCGAACGTACCGCTCAACGGCGCGTGGGCGCCGGTCACCACGGAACGGGCGCGCGCGACGAGGCTCGAGAGTCGACCGATCAACAGCGAGTCCGACGAGGCCGAGCGCAGCATCGACAGGTGGGTGGACACCCGTTGGTACAGCTCGACGAGCTCGTCGACTTCGGCGCCGGTCAGCGAGCGACGCCTCGCGACCAGCCGGTCGAGGCGGTCCCACGTACCGCGATGGGCCAGCACGAATGCGTCGACGTCCACCCTGCGCAGCCTAATCGCCCTGTACCGTTCGGTGTTATGTCGGAGGTGGTGACCGGCGACGCCGTCGTGCTCGACGTGCAGATCGCCCAGTTGCCGGTGCGGGCCGTGAGCGCACTGATCGATATCGCCGTGATCGTCGTGTGCTATCTGCTCGGGCTGATGTTGTGGGCCGCCACACTGACCCAGTTCGACACCGCGCTGAGCACCGCCATCCTGCTCATCTTCACCGTCGTGGTGATCGTCGGCTATCCGGTGGTGCTCGAAACGGCAACGCGCGGACGCTCGGTGGGCAAGATCGCGATGGGTCTGCGCGTGGTGTCCGACGACGGCGGGCCAGAACGCTTCCGGCAGGCCCTGTTTCGCGCCCTCGCGGCGGTGGTGGAGATCTGGATGCTGTTCGGGAGCCCCGCCGTCATCTGCAGCATCCTGTCACCGAAGGCCAAGCGGGTCGGCGACATCTTCGCGGGCACCGTCGTCGTGAACGAGCGCGGCCCCCGGCTTGGCCCCCCGCCGGTGATGCCGCCCTCGCTGGCCTGGTGGGCCTCGTCGTTGCAACTTTCCGGCCTGTCCCCCGGCCAGGCCGAGGTGGCACGGCAATTCCTCTCGCGGGCAACGCAACTCGATCCGCAGTTACGGCTGCAGATGGCTTACCGCATCGCCGGTGACGTGGTGTCCCGCATCGCCCCGCCACCCCCGCCCGGCGCGCCGCCGGAGCTGGTGCTCGCCGCCGTGCTCGCCGAACGGCACCGCCGCGAACTGGCGAGGCTTCGCCCGGCCATGCCGCCGGCAGGCGCCCCGCCGTGGCCGGCCTGGCCCGCGCCACCACGGCAGGCGGTCCCGTGGCCGGACCCGGGTGCACCCCAGCATGGTCCGCCGCATCCTGAGCCGGGCGGGTTCGCGCCGCCCGGTTAACCGGAGACGCTGGCCGCCATGAGGGCGACGTCGGCGATCAACAGCGCCCAACCGCACAGCGGAACGGCGATGCCGCCGCGGCGCTTCGCGGTGAAAAGGGAGATGACGATCACGACGACCGCGACGGCGGGCGCGCCGTAGAACGCGACCCCGAAATCGATCCCGCCGTGGCCCAGGTTGGGGCAACTGCGGTCGCTGCAGCCGTCGGTACTCATCACCGCGCCGAGCGCGAAAAGCATGACGATGGCGGCGGCGGGCACCGTGGCCAGCGCCAACCCCCAGTTCACCCACGGCCACACGTTGCGCCCGCCTCCGCTGCCACCCTGCCCCGGGCCTGCCGCGGTCGAGGTCCCGCCACCCACAGTCAGGTTGGAGTTATCAGCGTTCATCCCAGAGGTCCTACCCGTCGCCCGGCGAGTGCAAACCGGGCCCGGGCATCCGATCCGCGGGCCCGCCGGCACCCAAAACCGGAGGTCGCGGGCCCTACCGGCGGCGGCTGAGCACCGCCTGCCAAATGCCCCGTTGCATCGCGATACTTTCCGATATATCGTGATACCTCGAAGCGCACGGTGCGCTTCCCAAACAGACGTAAGGAAACAGAGATGAACGACCCATTCACCCCCGCCGGCGTTCCGTTCGCCGGCCGTCCCGGTTTCGGCTTCGGCCCCGACACGCAACGGCGTGCCATGCACGGTGCAAGGCGACGGGCTCGCCAGGAGTTCTTCGAACACCTCCGCGAGCACGGGCCCGGCCACGACGGCCCGGGCTTCGGGCCGGGCTTCGGCCCGGGGTTCGGCCCCGGCTTCGGACCTGGATTCGGTCCGGGTTTCGGCTTCGGGCCGGGCGGCCGACGTGGCGGATGGCGCCGCGGCGGCCCGGGTCGCGGCAAGCGCGGCGACGTCCGCGCGGCCATCCTGGCGCTGCTGGCCGAGCGCCCCATGCACGGCTACGAGATGATCCAGCAGATCGCCGAACGCAGCAACGGGCTCTGGAAGCCCAGCCCCGGTTCGGTCTATCCGACGCTGCAGCTGTTGACCGACGAGGGCCTGATCACGGCCAGCGAAAGCGAAGGCAGCAAGAAGCTCTTCGAGCTGACCGACGAGGGCCGCGCGGCGGCCGAAAAGGTCGAGACCCCGCCGTGGGACGAGATCACCGAAGGCGCCGACCCGGGTCACATGAACCTGCGGGCGGCCATCGGCCAGCTGTTCGGCGCGGTCGCGCAATCCGCGCACACCGCAACCGCCGAGCAGCAGCAGCGCATCGTCGAAATCCTCAACAACGCGCGGCGTGAGGTCTACGGCATCCTCGGCGAAGACTGAGCGCCGACAGGCACAGCGGACCCTGGATCAGGTCACGTCGACCCAGTCCAGGGTCCGCTGCACCGCCTTGCGCCAACCCGCGTACCCGGCGGCGCGCTGCTCGTCGGTCCAGGCCGGCGTCCAGCGCTTGTCCTCGTGCCAGTTGGCCCGCAGGTCGGAAGGGTCGGCCCAAAACCCCACCGCCAAACCCGCCGCGTAGGCCGCGCCCAGCGCGGTCGTCTCGGCGACCACCGGACGCACCACGTCGACGCCGAGCACATCGGCCTGAATCTGCATGCACAGGTCGTTGCCGGTGACGCCGCCGTCGACCTTCAACACCTCAAGGCGCACACCGGAATCCGCCGCCATCGCGTCCACCACGTCGCGGCTCTGGTAGCAGATCGCCTCCAGCGTCGCGCGGGCCAGGTGCGCGTTGGTGTTGAACCGCGAGAGCCCGACGATCGCGCCGCGGGCATCCGATCGCCAATAGGGCGCGAACAGCCCGGAAAACGCCGGGACGAAATACACTCCGCCGTTGTCGGCGACCTGGCGCGCCAGCGACTCGCTTTGCGCCGCGCCGCTGATGATGCCCAACTGGTCACGCAGCCACTGCACCGCAGCGCCCGTGACCGCGATCGAACCCTCAAGGGCGTAAACGGGTTTCGCGTCACCGAACTGGTAGCAGACGGTGGTCAGCAGGCCGTTCTTCGACCGAACGATCGTCTCGCCGGTATTGAGCAGCAGGAAGTTCCCGGTGCCGTAGGTGTTCTTCGCCTCGCCCTCCGACAGGCACACCTGGCCCACCATCGCCGCGTGCTGGTCGCCGAGGACCCCCGTGACCGGCACCTCGCCGCCGACCGGCCCCGCCTGCGCGGAGACGCCGTACGGTTGTGGCGACGACGACGGTGCGATCGCCGGCAGCATCGCCCGCGGGATGCCAAAGAACGACAACAGCTCGTCGTCCCAGTCGAGCGTCTCCAGATCCATCAGCATGGTCCGGCTGGCATTGGTCACATCGGTGACGTGCACGCCGCCGCGCGGGCCTCCGGTCAGGTGCCACAACACCCAGGTGTCCGGCGTGCCGAACAGGGCGTCACCGCTCTCGGCCGCCTCGCGCACCCCGTCGACGTTCTCCAGGATCCACTGCAGTTTGCCGCCGGAGAAATACGTCGCAGGCGGCAGGCCCGCCTTGCGGCGGATCACCTCGCCGCGGCCGTCTCGTTCCAGCGCCGACGCGATGCGGTCGGTGCGGGTGTCCTGCCAGACGATCGCGTTGTAGTAGGGCCGCCCGGTGCGCCGATTCCACACCAGTGTGGTTTCCCGCTGATTCGTTATGCCAAGCGCGGCAAGGTTTTTGGCGGTCAAGTTGGCACGGTTCAGCACCGACATCAGGACCGACGACGTACGCTCCCAGATTTCGACCGGGTCATGCTCGACCCAGCCGGCGCGGGGCAGGATTTGTTCGTGCTCGAGTTGATGGCGAGCCACTTCGGCACCGTCATGATCGAAGATCATGCAGCGAGTGCTGGTGGTTCCCTGGTCGATGGCGGCTACGAACTCAGCGGACTCGGACACGTCAGGAGTCCATCATGCCCGGGTGAACTCGACAAGCTCACCGGGTAGCTTGCGTTACCGCCGGTAACCCTGTTCCATCGGCGGTGTGGGCGAAGAGGTCAAGCGCACCACGTACACCAGCGCACATCGGCGGGAATACGGGCGCAAGCTCCAGGTGTGCCTGGACGTGTTCGAGGCGATGCTGGAACAGTCGCGCTTTGACTCGGCCAAGCCGCTGACCGGCATGGAGATCGAGTGCAACCTCGTCGACGCCGACTACCAGCCGGCGATGTCCAACCGCGACGTGCTGGACGCCATCGGGGATCCGGCGTTCCAGCCGGAATTGGGCGCCTACAACATCGAATTCAACGTGCCGCCGCATGCCCTGCCCGGACGCATCGCGCTCGACCTGGAAGGCGAGGTGCGGGCAAGTCTGAACGACGCCGAGATCAAGGCCGGCGCGGGCGGCGCGCACATCGTGATGATCGGGATCCTGCCCACGCTGATGCCCGAGCATCTGACCACCGGGTGGATGAGCGACTCGAGGCGGTACGCGGCGCTCAATGACTCGATCTTCACCGCCCGCGGCGAGGACATCCCGATCAATATCTCCGGTCCCGAGCCGCTGAACTGGCAGGCCGTGTCGATTGCGCCCGAATCCGCTTGCACCAGCATCCAATTGCACCTGCAGGTGGCGCCGGAAACGTTCGCCGCCAACTGGAATGCCGCCCAGGTGGTGGCCGGCCCGCAGCTGGCGCTGGGTGCCAACTCGCCGTACTTCTTCGGCCACCAGTTGTGGGCCGAGACCCGCATCGAGCTGTTCACCCAGTCCACCGACACCAGGCCCGAGAAGCTCAAGTCCCAGGGCGTGCGGCCGCGGGTGTGGTTCGGCGAAGGGTGGATCAGCTCGGTGCTCGACCTGTATCAAGAGAACATCCGCTACTTCCCGTCCCTGCTGCCCGAGGTCTCCGACGAGGATCCGGCCGCCGAGCTGGCCGCCGGGCGCGCACCGCAACTCTCCGAGCTGCGGCTGCACAGCGGCACGGTGTACCGGTGGAACCGGCCGGTCTATGACGTCGTCGACGGGCGCCCGCACCTACGGCTGGAGAACCGGGTGCTGCCGGCCGGGCCGACCGTCGTGGACATGGTGGCCAATTCGGCCTTCTTCTACGGCGTGCTGCGCAGCCTCTCCGAGGACGAACAGCCCCTGTGGTCCCGCATGGACTTCGCTGCGGCACAGGGGAATTTCCTCGAGGCGGCGCGCCGCGGCATCGACGCCCGGCTGCATTGGCCGGGTCTGGGTGAGGTGGCGGCGACCGCGCTGGTGCTGGATACGTTGCTGCCGATCGCCGACGAGGGACTGCGCCGGTGGGGGATGGACGCCGAGGTGCGGGACCGGTTCCTCGGCGTCATCGAGGGCCGCGCCAGGTCGGGCCGCAACGGCGCCAGCTGGCAGGTATCCACCGTGCGCGCTCTGGAAGACGGCGGGATGACCCGGCCGGCCGCGCTGGCCGAGATGCTGCGCCGGTACTGCGACCACATGCACGCCAACGAGCCGGTGCACACCTGGGAGTCTTGACCGCGGGTACGTTGAAAACCATGACGGGCGATCACGTTATGGACTGGGACAGCGCATACCGCGAACAGGCGCACTTCGAGGGTCCGCCGCCGTGGAACATCGGTGAGCCGCAACCCGAACTGGCCGCATTGGCCGCGGCCGGGGAATTCCGCAGCGACGTGCTCGACGCCGGCTGTGGGTTCGCCGAACTTTCGTTGGCGTTGGCAGCCCAGGGCCACACGGTTGTCGGTGTCGACCTCACGCCGACCGCCGTCGCGGCGGCCACCAAGGCGGCCCAGGAGCGCGGGTTGACCACGGCCAGCTTCGTGCAGGCCGACATCACCTCGTTCGGTGGCTATGACGGCCGGTTCTCCACCGTCGTCGATTCCACGCTGTTTCACTCGCTGCCGGTCGAGGGCCGCGACGGCTACCTGAGCTGCGTCCACCGCGCGGCCGCGCCGGGCGCCAACCTGTTCGTGCTGGTGTTCGCCAAGGGCGCCTTCCCCGCCGAGATGGAACCGAAGCCCAACGAGGTCGACGAGGACGAACTGCGCGCCGCGGTGAGCAAGTACTGGGTAGTCGACGAGATCCGGCCGGCCTTCATCCTGTCCAACGTCGTCGAAATCCCCAACGCGCCCTTCGAGTTTCCACCGCACGACCGCGATGAGAAGGGCCGGATGAAGATGCCGGCCTACCTGCTGACGGCGCACAAATCGGGCTGAGGCTCGTCAGACGTCACCGCCGCCGCGGCGACCAGGCGGGTTCACGAAGTACAGGCTGCTACGCCAGTTGGCGGACGGAGCGGCTGCTGAGTGGGGCGATCGCTGCCACCACGAAGCCGATTCCCGCGTAGAGCGCAACGCTGGCCGGCCCCAACCACGCCGCGGCAGGTCCGACGAGTAGTTGTCCGACGGGCACGCATGTGTACGACAGCAGATCGTTGTATGCGGAAATGCGCGACAGCTCGTGCCGGGGCACGTGTTGATGCACGCAGGTATCCCACGCTATCGACGGCGCGGAGAAGCCCAGCCCGGAAATGAACGCCGCCAGCATGAACCACGGAGTCGGCAGGTCGAGGCCCAAGCCCAGCAACCCGGACGCGCCCAAGGCCGCGATGAGCTGGCCGGTGCCCAAAAACCGTTGAGGGGCATGGCGATACAGCAGCACCCCCATTGCGAGGGCGCCGATAGCGCGCGCACTCAAAGCCATACCCCAAACGGGTGCACTCGTCGACGCCGTGGTGATCTCGGGACCCAACACCTGCCACGTTCCGGTCCCGATCAGGTTGATGACCGCGAAGGAGCAGCTGGTCGACCAAAGCCATCGCGTTGACCGAAATGTGTGCCAACCGCGGCGGATATCGGTCAACACTCCGCTTCCCGCGGGGCGCGCGGGTGCGGAGATCCGGGGCAGCCCAGCCAAGATCGCGGCGGCGACCAGGAAACTGGCGGCGTCGACGGCCACGGCGATCCCGCCGCCGCCCGCAGCGACGAGCACGCCGGAGATGGCCGGCCCAAGAACCTTCGTGAGGTTCTTTACGGTGGCCAGTGCCGCGTTGGCCCGCGGCAGTTGCGAGGTTTCGGCCAGTTCCGGCACGATGCCTCGCAGCGCGGGCGACGCGAAGGCCTCCAGTGCGCCGTTGGCGAATTGCAGGCAAGCCACCAGTGGCAGTTGGTAGTTACCGCTCAGCAACACGGCGGCAACGGCACCTTGGGTGAGGCCTGCTCCCAGATTCGTCCCTATCAGAAGGGTGCGGCGCGGCCAGCGGTCACCGAATACACCGCCCACCAACAGCAAACTCAGCTGCGCGGTGACCTGAGCGGCCAACACCACCCCAAGGTCGCTCAGACGATGCGACGCCTGCAGCACCGCCAGGCTCAGCGCGACCGGTGTCATCGCACTACCGGCCAGCGAGACCGCCCTGCCCAACAAGAAGCGACCGAACGGTGTGTGGGCTGTCCTTCGTGCCGGCGAGAGTGCCATAGGAGAGACAGCATGGGCAGCGGCACGGTAGCGTCGCCATCTCTACGATAAATGGCGCAAGGATATGACACTTCTCAAGCTCAGCCCCCATGCACTGGCGCACTGCCGGTTCGCCATCTCGCCGCTGGCCGAGACGGTGGGCGTGCTGATCACCTTGCAGCGCCGATGCGCCGACGCCGCCTTGGCCCGCTGGTACGCCGAACATCAGCCGGCCTATCGCCGCTGGCTGGGCGCAAATCCCATGGCTAACGCGTTACTGCCGCTGATCGCCACTACCAAACGGCTTCCCGACATCGTGGCGTTGCCGCCTGAGCACGGCGTCCACACCCGGCTGGCCGACGAACTCGGTGCGATGACCGCCTTCAGCGACGACCAGATCCGCGCGGGTGTGCGTGCCGCTGCGGCTGCGAGTTGGAAGACCCATCAACTCGACTGGCTCCGCCGCGAGAACCTCGCGGTCCGCACCGCGGAGGTGTTCGAGCAGGGCTGGCAGCAATTCGTCGAGCCGGACTGGCCGCGTCGTCGTGCCGTTCTCGAACGCGACATCATGTACCGCGCGGGGCTACTGTCCGCTTACGGGTGGAAGCATACCGTCGAGACGATGAAGCAGCGCTCAATCTGGGTTGGCGACAACGCAATTCGTTTCAGCAGTCAGCACTGGCCGGACCGCACTATCGACGAGGGGCTGATCTTCGTCCCACGGACCACAACCGGGGGCTGGTGGACGTGTGAACAGCCCCCGCGCTACGCCCTGGTCTACTGCGCCCACGGGCCACACGCCGAGCCGGCCACCCCCGGCGCCGATCGCACCGACGCCCTCTCGACCCTCCTCGGGCCTGGTCGGTCCCGCATCGCCAGGCAACTGCAAACCCCTGCCACGAGCACCCAACTCGCACGCACCCTCGGCCTATCCCTGGGCACCGTGAGCAGCCACCTCGCCGTATTGCGCGATGCCGGAACGATCGTCGGAACCAGAGTCGGACGCAACGTCATCTACCGGCTCACCGAGCGAGGACACCGGCTTCTGGAACTCCTCGAGGAGAACTGACCGGGCAAGCCCGCGAACTCGGCGCACAAGGTGGGCTGAGGCTCAACCCGACGTCGCCGCCGTCGCGGCGATCAGCGCCTCGGCGAAGGTCTGCAGATCCTCGGCGGTGGTGTCGACGTGCGGCGAGATCCGCAGCACCGGACCGGCCAGTCGCAGCGGCGCCCGCTGTACGCCGACGAAGGTGGTCAGGATCCGCCGCTCGGCGAGCAGCCACGCCCGCACCGCTTGCGGATCGGCGCCGTCGACCGGGGCCAGGGTGGTGATGGCGCTGGGCTCCTCGACCTCCTCGACCACCGCCCAGCCGGCCACGTCGGCCAGCGCCCGGCGGCTGGTGGCGCCCAGCTCGGCCAGCCGTGCGCGCACGGCGGGTGGCCCGTACGCCAGGTGCTCTCCCAGTGCCAGCGAAAAGCCAACGCGCGCGGCTATATTGGCTTCACCGAATTCGAGTTGCTGGGCGACCGTGAACGAGCCCGCGAGCCAGTCCGGCGGCGCCAGCCGCGGGCGCAAGCCCTCCATCAGCTCGCGTCGCACCGCGAGCGCCCCGACGCCGCGCGGCCCCGCGATCCACTTGCGCGACGACGCATAGGTCACGTCGGCGCCGACCGCGCAATCCACCTGGCCCAGCGCCTGGGCGGCGTCGACGACGAGCGGCAGCCCCAGCTCGCGGCAGAGCTGCGCGATCATCGACAGCGGTTGCACCACGCCGCTGTGGCTGCCGACCGCGGTGAGGTGGACCAGATCGGGCGGGTCGGCCTCGAGTGCCAGCGCCGCGTCGTCGAGCGCGACGCGGCCATCCTCGAGGGTCGGCAGCAGCTGGCGATCGAAGCCGTGGGCAGCGAAGAGCGCCAGGTTGGGGCCGTATTCGCCGGGCAGGCACGCCACGGTGCGCCGGTCGGCCGGCCAGCCGCCGAGCAGCAGATCGAGCGCGTTCAGGGAGCCGGTGGTGAACACCACCTCGGCGTCGGGCATGCCGGCCAGCGCGGCGAACGCAACCCGCCCGGCGTCCAGCGCGGGCGCGGCGGCCTCGGCCGCGACGTAGCCGCCGATTTCGGACTCGTTGCGCGCGTGCAGGGCGGCGGCCTCGATCACCGCGAGGCTCTGCCGCGAACACGCCGCGCTGTCCAGGTGCAGCCCGGCCACGGGCGGGCGGGTCGCCCGCCAGCGGTCCGCAAGCGAACCCGCGGCCGTCACTTCACGGCCAACGACAACCCGAAATCACCCGCGGCGTCCGTCCAGAACCGGGTGCGGCGCAGTCCCACGCTGGCCAATTCGGCGCGCACCCCGTCCGGGCGGAACTTGCACGACACCTCGGTGAGCATCTCCTCGTCGGCCGCGAAATCGACGGTCAGATCGAGCGCGTCGACGCGGACCCGCTGCGGGCGGCTGGCGCGCAACCACATTTCGATGCGTTCCTCCTCGGCGTTCCAGCGCGCCACGTGCTGGAACGCCTCGACGTCGAAATCGGCGTCGAGTTGCCGGTTGATCACCGCCAGCACATTGCGATTGAACGCCGCCGTCACCCCGGCCGAGTCGTCATAGGCGCGCACCAGCCGACCGGTGTCCTTGATCAGGTCCGTGCCGAGCAGCAGGCTGTCGCCCGGGCGCATTTGGGCGGACAGGCTCGACAGGAACGCCGTGCGCGGTCCGGGTGTCAGGTTGCCGATCGTCGATCCAAGGAAAACGAACAGGCGCCGCCCGCCGGCTGGGATCTCGGTCAGGTGTTCCTCGAAATCGCCGCAGACCGCATTGATTTCGACGCCGGCGTATTCCTGCTGGATCGCCGCCGCGGCCGTCGACAGTATGCCGGCATCGACATCGAACGGTACGAATCTGCGCAGCGATCCGCGTTCACGCAGCGCGTCGAGCAGCAGCCGGGTCTTCTCCGACGTCCCACTGCCCAACTCCACCAGGGTGTCGGCCTCGCTGGCCTCCGCGACTTCGGCCGACCGCGCGCGCAGGATCTCGGCCTCCGCGCGGGTCGGATAGTATTCGGGCAACCGGGTGATCTGATCGAACAGGTGACTGCCCAGCGAATCGTAGAACCACTTGGGCGGCAACGACTTCGGCGTCTGCTGCAGGCCGTCGAACACATCTCGGCGCAACGCTTGATCGGCGGAGTCGGCGGCCAGGTGGTTGGACAGTGTCAGCGTCATCGATAACCTTCCGAGTGATCCAGTGGGGTCAGCGCGACGCCCGCCGCGGTGACCTCGACGAGGTGGCGGTCCGGCACGTCCTCCCAGCCGGGGTGGTTGTCGTATGGCTCGCTGGCCAGAACAATCCCGTCCGCACGCCGCAGGATGGACAACGTATCACCCCAGGTGGTCGCCAACAGGCGAGAACCGTTGGCTGCCAATATGTTCAGTCGGGCGTCGGGGTCAGCCGCCGCGACCTCGGTGATGGTCTCGCCGAGCGCGGCGAGGCCGCGCTCGAAGATGACAGCGGCGAGCAACGCACTGTCACAGACGGATTCGGCCCGCGAGCTGAGGGGCAACACGGCACGGTCAACGACGCCGTTGTGCGACAACATCCACTGGCCGTCGGTGAACGGCGCCGTCGCGCTGACATCGATCGGCATGCCGACCGTCGCCGAGCGTACCGCGGCAACCACGCAGCGGCTGCGCAGCGCCGGTGCGACGGAGTCGAACGACGTGTCACCCCACAGCGGCGCACTGCTACGCCAGCGGCGGGGCACTTGCCCTCCAGGGGAATCATCGAAAAACCCGACGCCCCAACCGTCGGCGTTGAGCAGGCCGTGCTTCTGCCGGCGCGGCGCATACGACTGCACCCGCAGGCCGTGCAGCGGGTCCAGCACCAGCGAGGACACGGTGACGTCGGCCCCGAGCCAGCCGAGGTGACGGCACATCAGGTGAAATCCTCGACGTCCCAAGCCAACCGGACGCCGGAGAAGATCTGGCGCCGGATCGGGTGGTCCCAGTTGCGGAAGCTCGGCCGCAGGATAGCGGGCGCCACGGCCCACGAGCCGCCGCGCAGCACCCGGTAGTCGCCGTCGAAGAACGGCTGCGAGTAGCGCTCGTAGATCATCGGAACGAATCCGGGCCAGGGCCGCAGTGGCGAAGTGGTCCACTCCCACACGTCGCCGAGCATCTGTTCCGCCCCATACGCCGAGGCGCCGGCCGGGTAGGCCCCTACGGGTGCCGGACGCAACGAGGTTCCGCCCAGGTTGGCGAGGTCGTCGGAGGGCGGCTGCGCTCCCCACGGGTAGCGACGGCGGCTGTCGGTAGCCGGATCCCATGCGCAGGCCTTCTCCCATTCCACCTCGGTGGGCAGCCGCGCGCCGGCCCAGGCCGCGTAGGCCTCGGCCTCGAAGTAGGAGACGTGCTGCACCGGCTCGTCGGCGGGGATGTCTTCGACGCGGCCGAACCGGGTGCGTGTTCGCGCGTCGGGGCTCCAGAACTGTGGCGCGGTCAGGCCCGCGCGCCGGCGATGCTCCCAACCACGCTCGGACCACCAGCGCGGCTGCAGGTAGCCGCCGTCTTCGATGAAGTGCCGCCATTCGCCGTTCGTGACCGGCACCCGGCCGATCCGGAACGCGGGCAGCTCGACGATGTGGGCGGGCCGCTCGTTGTCCAGCGAATACGGTTCACTCGCGGCGTCCACGCCCAGCACGAAAGGGCCGGCGGGCACCAGAACGGAGGTGCCGGCCAGCCCCGGCCGGCCGGCCGGCAGCGCCGCATGGTCGCGCAGCAGCGGAGCCCCGGTGCGCAGGTTGAGCGCCTGCAGCATGGTTTCGTCGTGTTGGTTTTCGTGGCTGATCACCAACGCGAACGCGAAGTCGTCACTGTCCTCCGGCAGGGCGTCGAGGGCGTCGAGGGCGGCGGACCGCACCGTGCGGCAATATGCCCGCGCACGGTCCGGCGACAGCAGCGGCAGCTCGACGCGGCTGGCGCGGGAGTGCACGAAGGCGTCGTAGAGGCCCTCGACCGCCGGCGGCAGCATGCCGGGCCGGCCGGGGTCACCGCCGCGCAGCAGCCAGAACTCCTCTTGCTGACCGATGTGCGCCAGGTCCCACACCAGCGGGCTCATCAGGGGGTCGTACTGCCGGTACAGCTCGGCGTCGTCGAACTCGACCAGCCGCAAGGTCCGCGTCCGCGCCCGCGCCAAATCGTCGGCGAGACTTGCCCGGCATGACGATCGCAAGCGCGGCGCAAGCGGGCGCAGCGGGTCGGAATCATTGGCGGAAGTCACAGCCCCCCTTGCGGGCGGCGCGCCGCCTCGGCGACCGTGGCCGCGATGCCCTGTCGGATCACCTGGTCGGAGAAGTCGTCGCCGGGACATCGGCCCCGCTCGACGGCGTCGACCAGCCGCTGCATCGAATCGCCGAGTTCGGGCGGCGCCAGCTGAGCGGCGACGGCCACGCACTTGTTGGCCGCGGCGTACAGCCGCCGGTCACGTAGTCCCGCCTGGGCCGCCGTGTCCCAGGCGGTGGCCACCGGCTCGACCGCCTCGGCCGCTGTGTCGGCCGCGACCGGGTCGTCGAGCAGGGCCACCAGGGTGAACACCACGGCCGGCCAGAAGTCGTCCGGCACGCTGTCGAGATAGCGGATCTCCAGCCACTGCCTCGGGCGCACCGGCGGGAACAGCGTCGTCAGGTGGTATTCCAGGTCGGCGAGGGTGGGGCGGCGACCGCCGAGCAACACCCGTCCGTCCACCCAGTCGGCGAAGGGCACCCAGTGCGTGACCGCCGCGGCGTCCGGGGTGTGCACCAGCATCACCGGCGCCTTGAGCGCGTAGCGCGCCCAGTCGGTGCCGGGGTCGTCGCCGCTGGCGCCCAGGATGGGTCCGCACCGCGCCGAGTCCATCTGCCCCCACACCCACTGGCGGGTGGATGCCCAGCCGGTGAACTCGCCGCGCAGCATCGGTGAGTTCGCCGCCATTGCGATCATGGTGGGCCCGAGGGCATGCGCCAGCCGCACCCGGTCCGCCCAGCCGGACCGCGGCCCGGCGTCGAGGTTGACCTGGATGGACGCGGTGGACGTCATCATCGCCGCACCCGCCTCGCCCGAGCGGCTGGACGCGAAGAACTGCTCCATTGCTCGGTAACGCGCGCCCGGGTTGATGCGCTTGGGCGGCCGCAGCGGATCCGCCCCGAGGAAGACCAGGCCCAGGCCGGCATCGACGAACGCCGACCGCAGCACGGCCTGGTCGCGTCGCATCGCGTCGATCGCGGCCGCCACCCCGTCGGCCGGCGGGCCGGACAGCTCCACCGCGCCGCCGGGTTCCACCGTGACCCGGCTGCCGCCCGGCAGCTCAGGCAAGGCCTCCAGAACGTCGGCGATCTCCTGCCAACCGGGCCGGCGATGGGGGTCGGACGGGTCGTGGGAGTGCGCTTCCAGTTCCAGACCCACGCGCCCCAGCGGGGCGTCCACCAAGCAACCGTCGGCGATGTAGCGGGCGGCGGTTTTGGAATCGGCCATCTCGGGACTGGCCAGCTCGGAGCCGGCGGTAGTGATAGCGGCAAACGTCATATCACTATCCCTTCGGGCCTTGGCAAGCTCGAGCACGCGCCTGCGGACCGCTTCCCGACACAGCCAACGGAACGGTTACCGCCACTACTTCATCTAGCAGATGGCCCCGACATATTCCCGTTCGCGCGCAATTTCAAGCATGCCCGATGCGGTCCCGAACCCGGCTCACTGACCTAGCGCATTCTGCATCGCCCCAGCCAGGACGTTGACCGCCGGCCCGGCGTTGCCAGACTGGCAGACCTTGGCCTGCAACAACACATTTTCACGCAGCCTGGTTTGATTGAAGCACCGCCGATCGGTGCCGGCCTCTTGCTTGGTCCAGTTCGCGTCGGCGGCGCCGGGCGGCCCGCCATCGAACGACCACACCTGCGTGACCCCGTTGTCCAGGTGCATCGGGGTGGTCTGGCCCGAGCACCCCACCGTCCGATCCACCACCCGATGGAAGGCGCGGTCGGCAGCGTCGTTGGTGGCAAACACCCCGACGGCCTGCTTCACGAAGTGGGTTTGGTCGGTGGCCGATGTCTGGGTGACGGCACCGTTGAACGACGCCAGGTCTGGGTCGTCGTACACCTCGGGCAGGCCGATGTCGGCCCAGTTGTTGCACACCGGAACGTCCACCCAATCGCCCTGCACCGGCCGGGTGAACACCGACTCCCAGCCCATGGGGCCGCCGACGATGTTGCCGACCGACCCCTTGCCCAGGACCGCGTAATTCACCACCCCCGGGTCGGAGGGGTGCGCGGCCGCAACCGGAAGTGCGACCGCACCGCCGACCCCCAGGCCGAGGGTGACGGCGGCCGCGCGAGCCCGCATGGTCATGAAGCGATCATGCCAGCCACCCCGGCACGAGGTCAGCCCCCGTTTGCCCGGACGCCCTCTTCGACCTTCTTGCCGAGGTCGGGATCGACGTTGCGCCAGTACTCGAACACCCGCGAGAGCACCGGCTCCTTCACGCCCTTGGAGACGTGGCCAATGATGTTGTGCGCCAGCCGGTCCCGGGCCTCGTCGTCGAGGACCTCGCGGACCATGGTGCCCGCCTGTCCCCAGTCGTCGTCCTCGGCGTGCAGCGTGTAGGCGGCGCGGACCATGTCGCCGTCGGCGTGCCAGCGCACCTCGGCGGCACGCGCCGGGTCGGCGTGCGGCCCGCCGTAGGAGTTGGGCGCATACACGGGGTCGGAGACGTTATTCATCCGCATCGCGCCGTCCTTCGAGTAGCTGTTCACCTCGACCTTCGGCGTGTTGACGGGGATCTGCCGATAGTTGGTCCCCAGCCTGGCGCGGTGCGCGTCGGAGTAGGAGAACCCGCGGGCCTGCAGCATCTTGTCGGGGCTGAGCCCGGTGCCGGGCACGGTGTTGTTCGGCTCGAAGGCGGCCCCATGGGCTGGGAGTCGGTGTTCACCCGGCCGGTGCAGGGCGATTGGGTGGACGTTCCGGTGTGCAACAA
>NZ_LZKH01000249.1:0-22624 GCF_001672745.1 Mycobacterium sp. E1386 | reverse complement strand
GCGAGACGCTGGCGCACCGTGCGCAGCAGACGCTCCATGACCCCGGGTATGTGGACCATGCGGACAAAGGCGTCGTTGTCGCCGACCCAACCGGTCAGCGGCCCGGCGGTGGTGACCGTCGCGGTCCGAGGGATGTGGCGCAGCAGGGCGATCTCTCCGATGAGCATGCCCGGGAATGCGTGCTCGACGATGACCACGCCGTCGTCGCCTACGTGGGTGATCTCGACGATGCCGGACGAGATGAGCAGGAAGGACACCGCTGCTTCGCCCTGCTGCATCAGCACCTGGCCGGCCGTGGCGCGCAGCGGTTGCAGCGAGGCGGCCAGCGGCACCAGATCGGATGCGGGACATCCCTCGAAGATGTCCATCGTCGCCAGCTCGTCCGCTCGGGCGCCGGTCAAGGCCACTGCGATAGCCCGCCGATCACACCGTCGCGCCGTGAATCTGCGCATCGCGGTGACCGCTGTGCCATGACCTGCCCGCCTGCGTTGCCGTCGTCTACCGCGCCAGGCCCGACAATCCCGGCCGCGGTCGGATGTTGCCCAGGTTATGGGCTCGGTTCCGGCCGCGGCAAGGACGCGCGGGCAGACACTTCGCCAGGGTGATGCCGCGGGGCATGATGTTCGGGTGAGCGCGGGCCCGGCAAAGATCCAGGTGGGCGGCCTATGGTTCGATGCCCTGACCGAAGACCAGGTCGTCGACGTCGTGCGCGAAGCCTGGGCGGCCGGCCGCGGCGGCTCGATCGTCCCGGTGAACGTCGATGTGGCCCGCGCGGCCGCACGCGCCCCTGAGCTGGCCGACCTGATAGCCCGCGCATCCCTCGTCGTCGCCGACGGCATGCCGCTGGTGTGGGCGGCGCGGGCCAAAGGCGACCGGCTGCCCGAGCGGGTCGCCGGCTCGTCGTTGATCTTTCCGCTGAGCGCCGCGGCGGCCGCCGACGGGAAGTCGGTGTACCTCCTGGGAGGGGCCGAAGGGGTGCCGGAACGGGCGGCCGGGGCGCTCGTGGCACGGTCCGCGGACCTGCGCGTCGCCGGCACCCTGTCGCCGCCGTTCGGCTTCGACGACACCGAGGACGGGGCGCGGCGGGCGGTCGCCGCCGTTGCGGCCGCCGCACCCGATCTGGTCTTCGTAGGTCTGGGCTTCCCCAGGCAGGAGCGCCTGATCGAGCTGGTGCGCCAGGAGCTCCCCCACGCCTGGTGCCTCGCCTGCGGCGGCGGCATCGCGATGACCGCCGGGGTCGTCCGCCGGGCCTCCCCCGTGCTGCAACGGCTCGGATTCGAGTGGGTGCACCGGCTGGCGCTCGAGCCGCGGCGCCTCGCCCGCCGCTACCTGCGGGACGATCTACCGTTCGCGCTGGCACTGGTGAGTCGCTCTGCGGCCCAACGGTTTAGGCGCAACCAGGCTCCTTGGCGCTCAAGATGAGTCGCACGGCGGCCGGGAGGTCGTCGACCACAACGTCGGCACCGGCCGCCTCCCCGTCACCGGCGCGGAGCAGGACGGTCGCCGTGCCGGCCGCTCGGCCCGCTTCCACATCGGCCTCGCTGTCGCCGATCATCACCGCCTCAGCCAAGGCGAAACCGTGCTCCTGCGCCGCGCGCACCAACATGCCCGCGCCGGGCTTGCGACAGTCGCAGCTGGCCGCCGCGTGCGGGCAGTGGTACGCGGCGTCCAAACGGGCGCCTTCGTCCGCCAGGAGTTGTTCCAGGCGGTCATGGACGGCGGCGAAACGCGCCGCGTCCGCGGCCGGCTCCGATAGCCAACGCTGATTGGTCACCAGGATGGTGCGCAGGCCGGCCTCGTTCAGGGCGGCCACCGCCTTGGCGGCGCCCGGCAACAACACCAGGTCGTCGGGCGACCGGACGTACTCGCCGTCGGCGGCCTTGACGTTGATGGTCCCGTCCCGATCCAGGAAGACGGTGCGCACTTTCCGCAGGTCGGCCATCGGTCGCGACGGTCTCAGCAGGGCCGGGAGAACAACGCCGCTTCGACCATCTCGCAGATCGAGTGGCCCAGGTGCAGGCAGGCCTCCTGGACCCGTCCGGTGTCGTCGCTCGGCACCCGGATGCAGAACTGGGCGACGTCGGCCACCTTGCCCCCGCGCACACCGGTGAGCGCCACCGTCGTCATCCCGGCATCGGCGGCCGCCTCCAGCGCGCGGACGACATTCGGCGAGTTGCCCGACGTGGTGAGGCCGACCACGACGTCCCCCGGCCGGCCGGCGGCGAGCACCTGGCGGGCAAACACCTCGTCATAGGAGTAGTCGTTGCCGATCGCCGTCATCGCGGCCGTGGCGTCCGGCAGGCTGAACGCGGCGAGACCGGGGCGGTCAAAAGCGAAGCGCCCCATCAACTCTGCGGCCAGATGTCCCGCGTCTTGGGCCGATCCGCCGTTGCCGAAGAAGATCACCTTTCCACCGGCGCGCAACGACTCGATCATCAGCCGTGCGATCTCGACGGTCTGCTCGGCGATGGCGCCCGACAGCATCCGCTGCTTGACCGCGATGGTGTCGGCCAGTCGCTCCTGGACCAGCTCGACGCTTGGCGTCACGACATCCGAGCGGCTCATGCCTGCCATGTGGTCAATCCCTTGCTCTCGAAAGCGAATTCGGTGATGGTGGCGCCGGCCGACTCGAGGCTTTCGATCAGGCGGTGCTTCTTCGCGAAGTCGCAGAACAGCAGGATGTAGCCGCCGCCGCCCGCCCCGGTGATCTTGCCGCCGAGTGCGCCGTTGCGCAGGGCCAGGTCGTAGAGCTCGTCGATGCGCTCATTGGTGATGTACGGCGACATGCGCTTCTTCTGGGTCCAGGCCTCCCCCAGCAGGGCGCCGAATTCGCTCAGCTTGTTCGTCAGCAGGGCGGCCTTCATGGCCACCGCCAACTCCTTCTGTGCCCGGAGTCCGGCCAGGGTGTCGTCGGCACCGGTGGTGGCGCGCCGCGTCTGGTCCTCGATCACTCGGGCGGAGTCCCGCGTGATGCCGGTAAAGCACAGCAGCAGGCTCAGTTCGAGCTCGAACGCGGTCTCCTCGCGGATGCGCAGCGGGTTGACGATCACGCGGTCGGTGAACTCGATGAAGTTGAATCCCCCGAACGTGGCCGCGTACAGGTCCTGCATGCCACCCGTGATGCCCAGGTCCTCACGCTCGATCGCACAGGCCAGCTGCGCGGTCTCGTATTCGCCCATCGGCACGCCGTAGTGCTCGGCGAGCAGGCCGGTCAGCGCGACCATCATGGTCGACGACGAGCCCAAACCCGATCCCGGCGGAGCGCTCGACCGCAGCACCAGGTCATAGCCGTCCGTGCCCTCCTTGCCGAACCTGCGCACCGCGGCCTTGATCAGATCCAGGCTGCCGTCGTACAGAATCTCGCTGTCGAGCGTCATCTCGTGGGTGGTCTTGAAGTCCACCGACTCGATCGTGACCCGGCGGTCGGTCCGTGGGGACAGCGATCCCTGCGCGTATCGGTCGATGGTCGCCGAGAGGACGCAGCCGCCTTCGGTGGTCGGGAACGGCGGAACGTCGGTGCCGCCTCCCGCGAATGAAATCCGCAGCGGCGCACGGGCGCGGATTCGGGGCCGGGGAAGGGAATTCACTGTCGACGTAATCCGCTCAGCCGGCCGACGCGCGTCCCGCGATCGTCAGCGAAAGGTGCGCCACGTCCTAACCCCATCCATTGCCTGAGCGAGGCCCCAATGCATCGCCTCTCACGAAGAGCCCTAGCGTAACAGCCGGATCGGCAGAAAAATCGGGATTCACCTGCGGATTATGCCAACCCCTCCAAGCCTTCACGAAAGCGATGAAATGAGCCAGGATGCAGTCGAATTGACCCGTGGTCTGCTCACCGAGGCCGCGGTAGCGCGGCACGGTTTCCTCGACGTGTTGGGCGAATCGACGAGTTCCCCGGCCCCGACGTTCGCGCAGCGCGCCATGAACAGTCCCCTCGTCGCGACGGTCTACGAGCGGCTGTGGCGCCCGGCCGCGTTCTATGCGGCCAGCGGCGTCACCACCGGCGCCGAGCAGCGACGCGCGGCTGCGGCATTGCGGCTTTCCGCCGCGGAACGATTGCTCGACGTCGCCTGCGGCCCAGGTAATTTCACCGGATCGCTCGCGGAACAGCTACCGGATGGCGGGCTCGCCGTCGGCTTCGACATCTCCGAGCCGATGCTGACGCGCGCCGTCCTGGACAACAACACTCCCCGCACGTGCTATGTCCGCGGCGACGCCCGCGCGTTGCCGTTCGCCGACGCGACATTCGACGCGGTGTGCTGCTTCGGCGCGCTGTACCTGATGCCCGAGCCGTTCCGCGTGGCACGCGAAATGGTCCGGGTGATCAAGCCCGGGGGGCGCATCGCGGTCCTCACCAGCTACGTCCCGGACCTGCCGCCGGTGCGGCATGCGATGACCGCCGGTGCCCGCGTCATCGGGCTCACCATGTTCGACCGGCACGCCTTCGTCGACCTGTTCTCCTCGGAAGGGCTGGTCGACGTCGAGCAGCAGACCCAGCGGGCGCTGCAGTTCGTCGCCGCCGCAAAGCCGGGCTGACGGGACTAGGAGGCCACCTTGCACACGCCGAGGACTCGAACGACGGGCGTGCCCGCCGCGCACTCGAGCACCCAGGGGTCGCCGCCCTCGACCGGTTCCGACGTCAGGGTGAACATCACCGGCTGACCGCTGCGCTGCGTCATCTGCGTGCATTCGACCTGGAACAGGCGATAATCGCCGCCCTGATCGATGGCGAGCGAAAACCCTGGCCGCACCGACTCAACCGGCACCTTCTGCAGGTAGTAGTCAACGTTCATCCGTCGACCGTAGGACCGGCATTCCGGCGCGCCGGGGGCCGCCACGCGCCTCTTAAGCAATGTTCAGGCAAATTTTGGGACCGTATTAATCTTCGCCGCGCGCGTGCGCACCGGGCTGCAGGACGAACTCGACGATGATCGACGCCATGTCGTCGATCGCGCTGCGGGGCATGACTTCGAAACCGTGGGTGCTCAGCGTGGGCACGCACAGCAAGCCCGCGCGCGGCGTCAGCCCGTTGGCCTTCGAGTGCGAGGCGTCGGATTCGAAAGCACCCAAAACGGCCGCCTGCGGCGACAGACCCAGCTCGGTGGCGATGCTCATCAGCCGGTCGGCGACGTCTTTGTCGTAGACGCACAAGGCGTCGCTGTAGCCGACGATCGGGCCGCCGCTCACGGTGGTGCCGTACTCCTGCTCGGTGGGGCCAACCTCCAGCGCCAGGGTGAGGGTGCCGGGCAGCGATCCGCTGGCGTAGGTGCCGCCCACCCCGCCGATCTCCTCGTTGGTGGTGAACACGAGGTAGAGGTCGTCGACGGGCCGCTGGCCGCGTTCGCGCAGCCGGGCTGCCGCGCGCAGCAGCGCGGTCACGGCGGCGCGGTCGTCGAGGAAGTAACAGCCCACGTACCCGCCGAACTCGACCAGCGTCCTCTTGCTGCGCTCGACGCACACCCGGGTGCCCGGTCGCACGCCGGCGACCTCTAGCTCGTCGGTGCTCAGGCCGGTGAAGACGTAGACGTGATCCCAGTCCAGGGCCTTGTCGCCCTGGTCGGGCTTGGTCTGCCAGATCCGCGGGCTTTCCTGGGTGGTGTGCTCGGAGCCGAGCGTGAGCACCGCGGTCAGCATCTCGTGCTGGCCGAGCACGGCGACCGGTCCGAGACCGAAGTTGCCGGGGTACATCGTGCCCAGCTGGGTGAGGTGCAGCGTGCCGTCCGGTTCCACGCGCTTGACCAGCATGGACAGTTCGTCCATGTGCGCCATGATCCGCGTCCCGACGCCGGGTTCGGCCGCCGAGGACACCCGGTGCCGGTGCGCGCGTCCAACACCGTCGGCCGGAGGGTCGGCGGCGATGTACCCGATCAGGTTGCCGGCGTCGTCGCTCCACATGTCGTCGACGACGGGACGCAGTTCGCGGGCACAGACGGCGCGTACGTCGGCCTCCTGGCCGCACGGCCCGTAGGCCCACAGGAGTTCCTGCAGCAGGGCGTCGGTGGCGTTTTCCTCGCGCGTCGCCATTCGGTCCTTTCGGGTTCGTGACTTGTCCGAAAGGATCAGTACCCCGCTCGTGCGGTGTGCAACCGCGGGCGCTCTAGTCCCCTCTAAGTCGCTGACGACCGTCATTGACGGGCGTCAATGGTCTGCCGTAACGTGCTTTCATGAAGTCACCCGCCCCTACCGAGGCTGCAACGGCGCGGGGCGTCCGGGAGGCTCAACGACTCGAAACGCGGGCACGCTTGTTCGACGCCGCGTTGGCGGAGATTGCGCGGCGCGGGTTAGCCGCTGCCGACGTGAGTGCCATCGCCGCTGCGGCGGGCGTGGTGCGGGGAACGTTCTATTTCCACTTCCCGACGAAGGAGCACATCCTTACCGAGCTGGAGCGCAACGAGGAGATCCGGATCATCAGCGAACTCGGCGACGCCGAGGGTGACCTGACGTCGACACTATTGCGGCTCGTCGCTCGTGTGCTAGACGCCGAACGCCGTTTGGGCGCAGTGGTTTTCCGCGACATGCTCGGTCTGCATTTCTCGTCCTCACGTCCCGTCGAATACGAGCTGGCGCAACACCCGGTCGCCGAGTTTCTGGTCGGCGTGATCGCCCGGGCGCAATCCGCGGGGCAAGTCTCCGGGGAGGTAGACGCCACCGAACTCGGGACGTTCTTTCTCACCGGGCTCTTCGCCCTGCTGGCCACCGGAACACACGATCCTGCGCAGTTAAGCCGTTACGTGACAACGATTGTCAAAGGAATGGAGAAAAGATGAACGGCATCGAGGGATACCGGGAGTTTCTGGCCCGGCGTGACGGCGAAGCCGACCTGCTCAACAGGCGGTTGGCGAATCGCGAGCAATCCTTCAACGAACTCGAGGCGAACCCCATCCGGTCAGCCCACCCCGCCGACCGAAACACCTTCCTTCGCAACATGCGCCGCCGGCGACCGGAAGCCGGGCTGGATCGAAAAATGCTGTTCCTGTTGGCGACGGCCAAACTCAACCAGGCTGAGCGGTTTGGCGTCGGGCTCGGCGAAACCTACGGGCGCAACAGCGACGAGAACCTGCCTCCCGAAAACGTCTATCTCGAGCTCGAAGAGCACTACCACACGCGGCTGCTGGCCTACGCCCTGGACATCTTTGACTTGACATTCCAGGTCGTCCCCCCACCGTTCGTTATGCGCCAATTCGTGAAGACCGGGGTGTTCATTCCCGCACGGTTGGGCTTTCTGTTCGTCGGGGCCGCCGAGATGGCGGGCTGCATCATGTTCGACGAGTTGCGCCGCGTCGGCGCCGATCTGTTCGCCGACGAGCCGGAAGTCGCCGAGCGAATCGAACTGCTGTACAGCGAGATTCTCACCGACGAAATCGGCCACGTCGGTTACTGCGCTTCGCGTTGCACCGCCGGGGAGCGGGCGATCATGCGCCGCATCTACCCGCTCATCGGGCGGCTGTTCGCCCGCCAAACGGCCGAGATCAGCCTGCTGATCGACCCGAAGGCGTTGCACGCCCGCCTCGACCGGCCCTTCGACGTCGAGGAACTCACCGCCGGGCTGGACAACGAAACCTATCTGGTCACCCACCCGTGAAGAGCCGCTTGAACACGAGATCCGGCTGGGCGGAGTAACGTCATCAGCCTGTCCGGGGAACGAATGGCGAACTTTCTGGCGGTGTGATGCAGCTGGTCTGGCTCAACGTTGCCGATTTGATCGGCCAGGCCGGCGGTGACCCGTGGGCGATCAACCGGAGTCTGCAGGCCGGGAACCCGTTCGAGATTTCGCGGTTGGCGGAGGCGTTCCACCAAGCCGGCGTGTGCACCGCCGAGGCGGACCATGCGTTCGAGCAAGCCCGTAACCGCTTCGACGCGGCCTGGAACCACCAGAACGGCGACCACCCGATCAACGATTCCGCCGAGGTGCAGCGCACGGTCAAATCGCTTGGGGCGCAATCCCTGAAGCTGCCCAAGATCGGCGTCGACCTGGAAAACATCGCGGCCGCCTTGGCCGAGGCGCAGAAGGCGGGCGCCGCCGAGATCGCCGCGCTGGAACGGCAGTTGCAGCTGCTCGACAAGCTCATCGGCGCGGCGATGAAGGATCTGGAGGACCCCAACCTCGACCCGACGAGCCGGTCCCAGCTGCAGTCGTTGATCAAGGACGCCCGCGCCGACGCCGCCGACGAGACCAGGGACGCTCTGCACCAGCTGCAGTCGATCCGCGACGACTACTCCAACACGTTGCAGAGGTCACTGGGCGCGCTGCACGGCGATGGATACGACCAGTCGGGTATCCAGGCGGTCGAGGGTCCGCTGTCGCCGGTACCGGACCTGCCGGATGACCCCAAGCAGTTTGCGGACGTCTGGAACACTCTTACGCCCGCGCAGAAGGACCGCGAGTACCAACGGAACCCATTGATTGGGAATCACAATGGGATGCCCGCGGTGGACCGGGATCATTACAACCGGCTCACTCTCGCCGACGAACTGGGCCGCGCTCAGGCGGCCGCCGCCCAGGCCGACGCGCTGAAGGCCCAGCATCCCGATTGGGCGGCGGGCAAGAACATTCCGCCGCCGAACGAGCCGGGGGCGATTTTCGACGACCGCCTCGCCTACGAGGCGTGGCAACGCCAATACGATGCCGCCCGGGACGGGGCCAAGTACCTGCCCGACCTGCAGGCCGTCGACAAAACCGTCAAAGCGAGCCCGGATCGCAGGCTCATGCTGCTCGACACCAAAACCGGCAAGCAGGCCCGCGCCGCGATCGCGGTCGGAGACCCCGACACGGCCACCCACGTATCGGTCACGGCGCCCGGTTTGAACACCACCGTCCACGGCGCCATCGGGGGCATGGTGTCCGAGGCGACCGACGCCAGAAAGGAAGCCCTCCGCCAATTGAGCCTGACCCCTGGGCACGAACACGACACCGTCTCGGCCATCGCGTGGATTGGTTATGACCCGCCGCAGGTGCCGGGCATGGACGATCTCGGCAAATCGCTCGCCGGCGGCTGGGACGTCAGCCACGACGCCGTGGCCAGGGCCGGTGCGCATGACCTGGCCGGCTTCTACGACGGGATACAGGCCGCCCACCAGGGCGGCCCCGCCGACCTCACGGCGATTGGACACTCCTATGGCTCACTGACCACCGGGCTTGCCCTGCAAGAGCCCGGCGATCACGGGGTGTCGCGAGCGCTGTTCTACGGCTCCCCCGGCATCGAAGCCTCCACGCCCCAGCAGCTACATCTGCAGCCCGGTCACGTGTTCACCATGGAAACGCCCGACGACCCGATCCAGTGGACGTACGACGGCCCCGCCATCGCCCACGACGTGGCACCGTTCCTGCCGCCGCCCTTCCGAGACCTCGCTACCAGCGTCCTGGGCGCGGCGGACGCCTCCGGCGCCGGCCACTTCGGCCCGAACCCGGCGACCAACCCCAACTTCACCCACCTGGCCACTGGTGCCACCACTGTGCCCGACGGCCATGGCGGCACCCTCACCCTTCAAGACGCGCACGGCCACAGCGATTACCCTCGCTTCCCCGACGGCGGCGGGCTCAGGACGACCAACTACAACATCGCCGCCGTCCTTGCCGGACTCGGAGATAAGGCGGTTCCCACGAAGTGAGCAAGAACCAGCACAGCCCCCGGAACCTGCAACGCCACGGCATTCTGGGCATCGTCGTGGCCGCAATCGCACTAGCCGCAGGAGGATGCCACGTGAGCCACCCCTACGCACCCACCCCACCCAACGACGCGGCCAAGGCCCTCCAGGTGCTCAAGTCCCTGCCCTCGTTCGAGGACACTCAAAGTCAGGTGCAGGCCGCGATGAACGAGATCACCGCCGCCGCAAGCAAATTGATCCCCTCGATCAAGTGGGAGACACCGCACGAGGGCTCGGGCGACAACTGCGAGCGACCGTATGAGCAAACCGACGGCAAACGCTACTTCCTCCCCGATGCCGTTGCCGCCAACGTGCCGGTCTCCGAGCAACAGTGGGCGACGATCGAAGAGACCGCCAAACAGGCGGCCGCCAAGATCGACGCCACCGAGGTGCAGGTGATGCAGAACAGCCCCGGGAACCACGACGTGGGGTTCTACGGCCCCACCGGGATCTTCATCAAGGTCGGCTACCGGGGAAACCTGGTCGTCGCCGGCTACACCGGCTGCCGGCTGCCCCGCGACAAGAAATAGCTTGGGTGGTCGGCTATTCCGCGGACCAGAAATACGTGTAGTACTCCCGGACTTCCATTACCGATGACCACTGCGGAAATCCAGCGATAATCTCGGCATCGCCCAACTCCCCCATATCGGGCGGAGTATCGCCCAACCCCTCGATCTGCCCGATGTAAATACGAGCTGCTTGACCCGACACGGTCAAACGACCGAATCGCAGAACATAGTCCGGCGGTTCAGCGCGCTTCGAACCCTCAAGAGGCAATGACGCGCCGGCCGCATCAACCGCCCACGAGTCCTCGTTCCCGGCATCCCGCGTCGGGAATGGCCCCCCGGCCCGTGCAGATCGCGTCGGCTCCCAATCACCATATTGAGCGTGCCAGGGGCGCTGACGCACCTGGTCGTCGTTCGACCAGGTCACGCCTCCCACGCCGTTCAGCACGACCAGGGCCGCGTTCGAACCCTCGAAGTCGCGACACCATTGAATGGCGCACAGAACTCCGACGCGGGAGCGCTGGGGTGACAGGCGCATATCAATGAACTCGGCTTCATCCAGCGCGCCCACCAAGACGAGGGGATTTCGTCGCGAGGACGTTGTTGCCTCCACCTCCGGTGTGAATTCGTAAAGCTGACTGACCGGATAAAGACTCATGGGTAGTAGCTTCTCCAACGCGTGGCCATCGCCTGCACACCGGCCGTATCCACACGCAGTGCTTGAGACACGAGCGACGTGTAGGCACGCGGATTTGCGCCTACGAGTCACCGCGACCACGCCGGACCTGGCCGCCGCGCGCGGCCGGCCAGACTGCCGCGCGCTCCCGATGTTGCTCGAACGATGCGCCTGACCTGCTCAAATCTTGTGGAGCTAAGGGGATTCGAACCCCTGACCTACTCGATGCGAACGAGTCGCGCTACCAACTGCGCCATAGCCCCTGACCGCTAGCAGGCTACCAGCCGCGGCGCGAACCGCCGAACTGCCGGCACTACTCGCCGACGGCCCGCGGCAGGTCCCGGGGCCAACCGTAGTTCCGCATCGCCATCGCGTAGTCCAGGTGCTCGAAGATCGGGTCCTCGTCGTCGATTTCCAGCACCACCGCGCCCGGACGCCGCAGCCGCGACGGGACCACGTCGTAGTCGCGGTCGTAGGCGTTCTCCACGCCCATCCGCGCCCGCGCCATCCGCTGCATGCGGCGGTGGCGCACCTTCTCCTCGATGCGGGTCTGACGCCGCAGGTAGGCCAGGTACAGCAGCGTCACCGCGGTGGCAGTGCCGCACGCCCACCAGGCGCTCGGCGAGATCTTGAATGCGGCTGTGGCCGTGCCGACCAGGACGACCGCCATCACCATCAGCACGCGCTTGCGGAACTTGTACTTGCGGGCGCTGACCGCGGCGGCGGTCTTCGCGTCGAACCGGCGGCGCCGGGAGGCGTTCCGCGGGACCGGCGCAGGCATTTCCTCGTCGTCGGTCTCGGCCTCGGGCTCCAGACCCGAAGAGTCCTCGACGTATTCGAAGCCTTCGTCTTCTTCGTCGCTGGCGTGGGCGACGACGTCGGTGTCGGAATCCTCGTCGTCCTCGCCGGCCTCGGCTTCTTCCTCGACCGCCACGCCCGCCGGGAGCGCCTGTGAATCCTCGACGACGTCGACGTCGAGGTAGTCGGGCTCGGTGCGCTCGGGCGCCGCGACCTTCATGACCACCGGACGCAACTGGCGCAGCTCGTCGGTGTCGCTGTCGTCTGCGTGCTCGTCGTCGTCATCCCCGGCGAGGTCGCGGTCCTCGTCGAGCTCGGTTTCGGCCGACTCTTCCGGCGGCTTCCAGTCGGGGTCACTGCGGTGACCGGCGGCCGGACCGCTGCGTTTGATGAGGCGCGAGTTCCCGCCCCCGTTGAGGACCCGGGTCGCCAGGGCCACGTCGCTGGTGCGCCGCACGGCGTCGCGTTTGCTGACGAGCATCGGCACCAAGACGAACAGCCAGAGCACTACGAGCGAGATCCACAACAGTGACTGCGGAATGCTTGGCATGACGACCTGCTCTCTTTGGTTCCGATTCCGCGAAGCCCCTCGGAGGCCAGCGCGGCCGGGTCTTGGTGACCAGGACAATTACACACCTGTAATTTGCCTCTCACAAGCACCACAAGTCACTCGTGTCGCGGTAGCCACATAGCGTGGGGCGGTCAGGCCCAGCTGGCGTGCCCGCCCCGGACCAGGGTCGAGGCCACCGATCCGGACACCTCTTCGGCCGTGAGGGCCATCAAGAGATGGTCCCGCCACGCCTTGTCCACCTCGAGGTAGCGCTGCAGCAACCCCTCCTGGCGGAACCCGACTTTCGCCAATACCGCCCGGCTGGCGGCGTTTTCGGGCCGCACCGTCGCCTCCACGCGATGCAGCATCACCGGGCCGAAGCAGTGGTCCAGGCCCAGCGCCAGCGCCGCCGTGGCGACCCCGCCACCGGTGGCCGACCGCGGAACCCAGTAGCCGATCCAAGCCGACCGCAGCGCCCCGTGGGTGACGTTGCCGATGGTGAGCTGGCCACAGAAGTGCCCGTCGAGCTCGATGACGTACGGCAGCATGCGGCCCGCACGGGCCTCGGCGCGCAGGCCGGAGCACAGCGCCGGCCACGCGGCGACCGTGTGCCGGGTCGTCCAATCGCCCTCCGCGCTGGGCTCCCACGGCTCGAGGTGCGCGCGGTCGGCCAACCGGATGCGGCTCCACTGGGCGCCGTCGCGCATCCGCACCGCCCGCAACCGGACCACCCCCGCTGGGACCCGCAACGGCCCGACATCCAGCGGCCAACCCGGATGGCGGGCGTTGGTACGCAACAGGTTCACGAGCGCGCGGAGTCGTTGCACTTAACCGCGCTGAGCCAAGAAGGCGACGTCGACGATCTCGCCGGTGCGGATTTGTTCGGCGCCGCTGGGCACCACCACGAGGCAATTCGCTTCGGCGAGGGTGGCCAGCAGGTGCGAGGACGCCCCCGGCGCCCCGCCCAGCGCCTGTACCAGGTATTCACCGGTCTCCTGGTCGCGCATCAGCTGGCCGCGCAGGTAGCCCTTGCGCCCGGCGACCGACGTGATCGGCGACAGCGTGCGGGCTTGCACGATCCGGCGCATCGGTTGGCGCTTGCCCAGGGAGAGCCGGATCAGCGGCCGCACCATCACCTCGAACACCACCAGGGCGCTGACCGGGTTGGCGGGCAGCAGGAACGTCGGGACGCCGTCGCGGCCCAGCTGCCCGAAGCCCTGGACGGACCCGGGATGCATCGCGACGCGGACGACCTCCATCTCCCCCAGCTCGGAAAGGACCGACCGCACCGGCTCGGCCGCGGCGCCGCCGACGCCGCCGGCGATCACCACCACTTCGGCGCGGTTGATCTGGCCCTCGATGACTTCGCGGAATTCACCGGGATCGCCGCTGACGATGCCGATGCGGTTGACCTCCGCGCCGGCATCGCGGGCCGCCGCCGCCAGCGCGTAGGAGTTGACGTCGTAGACCTGGCCGTTGCCGGGGGTGCGCGAGATGTCGACGAGTTCGCCGCCGACGGCCACCACCGTCACCCGCGGCCGCGGATGGACCAGGACCCGTTCGCGCCCGACCGCGGCCAGCAGGCCGACCTGGGCCGCGCCGATCACCGTGCCGGCCCGTACCGCGACGTCACCGGGCTGCACATCGTCCCCGGTGCGACGCACGTACGCGCCCGACGGCGCCCCGCGCAGGATCCGCACCCGCGAGCTGCCGCCATCGGTCCAGCGCAACGGGATGACGGCGTCCGCCAGCGTGGGCAGCGGGGCCCCGGTGTGCACGCGGGCGGCCTGGCGGGGCTGCAAGCGACTCGGCGTGCGCGCACCGGCCTCGACGGTTCCCATCACGGGCAGGACCAGGCCCTCGCGCCGGTCTTCGTCGAGCTCCGCATCGCCGGGCGGCTCACCCAGACTGTCGACGCCCACCTCGCCGATGCCCAGCACGTCGACGCTGCGCACCGCGTAACCGTCGATCGCGGCCTGATCGAACCCGGGCATGGGGCGCTCGGTGACCACTTCCTCGGCGCACATCAGCCCCTGCGCCTCGGCGATGGCCACGCGGATGGGCCGCGGAGCCACCGCGGCGGCCGTTATCCGGGCCTGCTGCTCCTCCACAGAACGCACAGCGCGCCTCCCTGCCCTAGACGGGCGCCGTCTCGGACCGGGCGCATCGGCCGGCTACTTCTCGGCCAGGCCTAACCGCGCCACCAACCATCGCCGCAAATCCGGGCCGTAGTCGTCACGATCCAATGCAAAGTCAACCGCAGCCTTGAGGTAGCCGCCGGGATTTCCCAAGTCGTGTCGGGATCCGCGGTGCACGACGACATGCACGGGGTGGCCCTCGGAAATGAGCAGGGCGATCGCATCGGTCAGCTGCACTTCGCCGCCCACCCCACGGTCGACGCGACGCAACGCGTCGAACACGGCGCGGTCGAGGATGTAGCGGCCCGCCGCGGCCAGCATCGACGGCGCGTCCTCGCGCTTGGGCTTCTCGACCATGCCGTTGACCTTCAGCACGTCGGGGTTGTCGTCGCCGGGCACCGGCTCGACGTCGAAAACCCCGTAGGCGCTGATCTCTTCGGGCGTCACCTCGATGGCGCACAACACCGTCCCGCCGTGGTCCGCCCGCACCTTGGCCATCGTCTCCAGCACGCCGGTCGGCAGCACCAGGTCGTCGGGCAGCAGCACCATCACGGCGTCGTCATCGGACGTCAGCGCAGGTTCCACGCAGCTGATGGCGTGCCCCAGGCCCAGCGGCTCGGCCTGAACCACGGACTCGACCTTGATCAGCTGCGGCGCGCGGCGCACCTTGTCGAGCATGGCCTTCTTGCCGCGGGCCTCCAGCGTGCCCTCGAGGACCAGGTCCTCGACGAAGTGCGCGACGACGCCGTCCTTGCCCTCGGAGGTGATGATCACCAGGCGGTCGGCGCCCGCCTCAGCCGCCTCCGCGGCGACCAGCTCGATGCCGGGGGTATCGACGACCGGCAGCAGCTCCTTGGGAACCGTTTTCGTCGCGGGCAGGAAGCGGGTACCAAGACCGGCAGCGGGCACGATCGCCGTGTGTGGGACCACCACTTTTGGGCTTGACATTGTTCACACGATAACCCGAGTGCGGTTTGCCGAGTCGATGTGGCGCGGCCGAAGACCCGGCTGGAATGGTTGAGGCATGGCGACCACCAGCAAGGCCGTGTTGCGGGCGCAGCTGCAGGCGGCCCGGCGCGGCGTTGCCGACGCCGTTCGGGCCGCCGAGGCGCGAATGTTGTGCGAGCGGCTGCAGGCCGCGGAAAGCTTGGTGAGCAGCGGCAGCACCGTCTGCGCATACGTGCCGGTGGGTGCCGAGCCCGGCTCGATCGACATGCTGGACGTGTTGCTGCGGCTGGCGGGCCGGGTGCTGCTGCCGGTTGCGCGCACCACCGCCGACAACGCGCCGATGCCGTTGCGCTGGGGTGAATACCGGCCCGGCACATTGACATCGGCGCGGTGGGGATTGCTGGAGCCCCCGGAGCCGTGGCTGCCGGCGTCGGCGATCGTGGAGGCGGGCCTGATCCTGGTGCCGTCGTTGGCCGTCGACCGCTCCGGGGTGCGGCTGGGCCGCGGTCGCGGTTTCTACGATCGCTCCCTGCCCGCCCGCGACCCCCGCGCCCGACTGATCGCGCTCGTGCGCGACGCGGAGTTGGTCGACGAGTTGCCGGCCGAGCCGCACGACATACCGATGACCGACGCGCTCACGCCGCGAGTGGGACTAACACCACTCGATCTGGGGTAACAGATCGGGAATGAGCGGTGTCACGTGGCGGTTCTAGCACTTGAGACGCTAGAGTGCTAACAGACTTTGCAATCATCCGGAGGTTTTTGTGCCGACTTACAGCTATCAGTGCACCGAGTGCGACGATCGCTTCGACATCGTGCAAGCCTTCACCGACGATGCGCTGACCACCTGCAAGCGCTGCTCCGGGCGGCTGCGCAAGCGCTTCAACTCCGTGGGCGTGGTGTTCAAGGGCAGCGGCTTCTACCGCACAGACAGCCGCGAGTCCGGCAAGAAGTCCACGAGTTCCACCAATGGGTCCGCTTCGAGCGACTCCGGGTCGACCTCGGGATCCACCGAGAAGTCCGGGTCGAGCGAGAAATCCGGCTCGACCGAGAAGTCGAGCAGCACCTCCACGGCGTCCGCTGCCGCTGCCTCGAGCTAACGGGTTATCCACAAACGCATTTGCCGCCGGCATGCGCCGGTGACCGCGTTGCGCTTACGTTCGCGGCGTGGGCGAATCATCGCTGAATCCAAGCCTGTTCAGCCGCCTGTTGATGCTGCGTCCGGATTGGACCAGGACCGTCCTGGCGCGGCGTGTCGCCGCCTGCGGGCTGGTCGTGTTGGCCGCCCTGGCCGCGCTGCGCTCCGACCCGGCCGGTGATTATGCCGAGGTGGTGGTCGCCGATCACGACCTGCGGCCGGGCGTCGCGTTGACCGCCGCCGATGTTCGTCTCGAAAAGCGTTTGGCCGCAACCATTCCCGATGGGTCGCTGGCGGATGTCAGCGCCGTGGCCGGTTCGACGCTGGCCGGGCCGGCGAGGCGCGGCGAGGTGCTCACCGATGTGCGGCTATTGGGCAGCCGGCTGGCCGAGGCCGCCATCGCGTCGAAGGCGGGACCCGGGGCCCGCATCGTGCCGCTGCGGCTGGCGGACGGCGCCCTGATCGACCTGGTCCGCGTCGGCGACGTCGTCGACGTACTGGCCGCACCGACAACCGGCTCGTCGGAGCCCTCCCAGGCCGCTCCGAAAGTGGTGGCCACCGACGCCGTCGTGGTGCTCGTGTCGGCCAAGCCAAAGGTCCAGGGGGCGGACGGCGACCGCGTAGTGTTAGTTGCGCTGCCGGCTCGCGTGGCGAACACGGTGGCGGGCTCGACGCTGGGTCAGGCGGTGACCCTCACCCTGCACTGAGTGCCTCGCCGCCGTTGGTCACGCAGCCGACAGCAAACTCTGTCCAATCCCAGGAAGGACATCTGGAATGTTCAAAGGGTTCAAGGAGTTTCTCTCGCGGGGCAACATCGTCGACCTGGCCGTCGCGGTGGTCATCGGTACTGCCTTCACCGCACTGGTCACGAAGTTCACCGACAGCATCATCACACCGCTGATCAACCGGATCGGCGTCAAACAGCAATCCAACGTCGGCATCTTGAAGATCAGCATCGGTGGCGGCCAGACCATCGACCTGAACATCCTGCTGTCGGCCGCGATCAACTTTGTGCTGATCGCCGCGGTCGTCTACTTCTTCGTCGTGCTGCCCTACAACACGCTGCGTAAGCGCGGTGAGGTCGAGCAGGCCGACGACGCCCAGATCGTTCTGCTCACCGAAATTCGCGACCTGCTCGCCCAGACCAACGGAGATTCGTCAAGCAAGCACGGCGGCACGAGCACGACGCCTCCGCCAGAGCACGGACCGCGCGCCGACGCCGAAGCACAGACCTGACGCGGTCAGATCTCCAGGCTGGACAGCTGCCCGATGATTTGAGCGGCCAGCGGGTTCAGCGTCGCCATGCCGTCGCGCACCGCGTACCGGGAACCGGCCAGGTTCACCACCAATGTGCTCCCGGACACCCCGGCCAGGCCGCGTGACAGTCCGGCGTCGATGATCCCCGCGGACAGCCCGGAGCCCCGAATGGCTTCGGCAATGCCCAGGATTTCCCGGTCCAGGATCTCGCGGGTGGCCTCCGGGGTGACGTCGCGCGGCGTGACGCCTGTGCCGCCGACGGAGACCACCAGGTCCACCCCGCCGATCACCGCGGTGTTGAGCGCGTTGCGAATCTCGACCTCGTCCGCCGCGACCGCAACCACACCGTCGACGACGAATCCCGCCTCGGTCAGCAGTTCGGTTACCAGCGGCCCACTGTGGTCCTCGTCCCCGTGAGCGGTGCGATCGTCGACCACCACGACCAGAGCCCGGCCGACCACCAACTCCGCACCCGTTTCCATGGGTGCCACGGTATAACCGAGATCCGACAATCCCGCCGCCGAGGGTTCTTCGACTCGCATTACTGATCCGCCTTCCCCAGGGTCACCGGCACGGTACGGCTGCCACCAGCGGGATCCTGGAAGGTCAGCGAGATCTTGTCGCCGGGCGCCTTGGACCGCACGGCCGCGACCAAGGCGTCAGCGCTGCTGATCGGACGATCGTCGACCTTGGTGACGATCACATTCTTGGGCACGCCGGCGCTCGAGGCCGCACCACCCGGCACGACGTCGACGACCTTGGCTCCCGGGGAGCCCTTGTCGTTCGTCACCTGCACGCCGAGCGAGGCGTGCGACGCCTTGCCACTACTGATCAGCTCGTCGGCGATGCGCTTGGCCTGGTCGACCGGGATCGCGAAACCGAGCCCGATCGAACCGCTCTGGGCGTCCGGCGAGTCGGCACCCAGGGTGGCGATGGCCGAGTTCACGCCCACCAGCTGGCCGTTCATGTTGACCAGCGCGCCGCCGGAGTTACCCGGATTGATGGCGGCGTCGGTCTGAATCGCGTCCAGCACGGTGTTCTGGTTGCCCGACTCACCGGTGGTGGACACCGGCCGATTCAACGCACTGACGATCCCGGTGGTCACCGTGCCCGACAGGCCCAGCGGCGACCCAATGGCCACCACCGGTTGGCCGACGCGTAGGTCCGATGAGGAGCCCAGGGAGATCGGGGTGAGGCCGGAGACGCCCTGCACGCGGATCACGGCGATGTCGCTGGTGGGATCGGCGCCCAGGACCGTGAAGGGTGCGGTACGGCCGTCGGCGAAGGTCACGGTTGTCTTGGGAGCCGGACCACCGGGTCCGCCACCCGGGCCTCCAGGCGGACCGCCGGGGGCCGGAGCGGCCGGGCCCTTCGGCGGCCCCGCGGCCGCCGCGACCACGTGGTTGTTGGTCAGGATCAGCCCGTCGGCGGAAAGGATGATGCCGGAGCCCTCTTCGGACTGGCGGCCCAGATCGGTCTCCAGCATGACGACGCTGGGCACCACCTTTGAGGCGACCTGTTCGACGCTGCCGGGCGGCATGTTCGCCGCCGGGACGGTGGGCGCGCCGATGACGGTGCGCCCGTTGCCGTTGGTGGTGTGGCTGCCCAGCTCGACAGCCGTCGCCGCGGCTCCGCCGATGCCCGCCGACACCACCGCGATGGCCAACGCGCCTACGGTCAACAGCCCTGCGCGGGACCGTTTTTGGGGGCCCGGCGGCGGCATCGGCGGCATCATGCCGGGAATCGGTCCGGTCCCGGTAGCGCCGGGCAGGGGGCCTACCCCGGTTCCCGTCGGCGTCCGGCCTGGACCGGTGCCGTTGTACGGGTCATAGGGCTGCCGGAATTGGGATGTCTGCGATTGATGCCGCCAGTCGAATGGCTGGCTATACGGTTGCCCGTAAGCAGAGGTCCCCGGGTGGGTGGGGGTGGGCGCAGGCTGATTCGGCGCGGGACGATATCCCGGCTGCTGCGGCGGTGGCGAATACCTCGGGTCATTCGTCATGTCGCTAGGTCGCACTTCCTCATCTCAGTATCGGCTCGTCGGCTCGACTGGGTTGTTCAACAGTAGCTGCAGACCTACCTTGCCCGCGCGGACTGAGAGTCCACTGAGATAACGTTCGCGGGTTCCCGAGAGTTCGACTGGTTGCCGGCCATGGGGACCGTGGCGTCGGTGCCGGACTCTTCCTCGGGGGTGCCCGCGGCGGGCGTCGGATACGGCGACGGCGGCATCGGCCGACCGGGCAGCAGCACGTAGAACGAGGTTCCCGGCGGCTGCCCGCCGGGAACGGTGTCCTCGACACGAAGCAACCCACCGTGATTCAGCACGACCTTCTTGACGATCGCCAGCCCAAGCCCCGAGCCGGGCATGGCGCGTGCGGTCGTCGAACGGTAGAACCGCTCGAACACCAGCCTGCGTTCGTGTGGCGGAATGCCGGGCCCGTGGTCGGACACCACCAACTCCGCGTGCGACGGGTCGAGTTGTCGCATGGTGATGCCGACACGGCCACCCGGTGGGCTCCATTTGGCCGCGTTGTCCAAGAGATTGAGAACCGCGCGCGACAGCCCCGCGGCGTCGCCGAACATCTGCCAGGGCGTGATGTCGACGTCGAAGTGAATGTCGTTGCGCCGCCGCCTGACTCGCTCCAGGCTGCGATCGACCACCTCGGACATGTCGACCGGTTCGTGCACCACCTGGCCGGCATCGTCGCGAGTGAGGTCCACCAGATCGCCCACCAGAGTGGACAATTCCTCGATCTGCGCCAGCACGTCGGCGCGGAGCTCGACCATCTCCTGCTCAGGCAGCCGCGGCGCCCCGGGTTCCATCGATGCCATCAGCAGCTCGACGTTGGTGCGCAGCGACGTCAGTGGGGTGCGCAATTCGTGTCCGGCGTCGGTGACCAGCCGCGCCTGCCGCTCGCGGGACTCGGCCAGCGCCCGCAACATCAAGTTGAATGCCTCAGTGAGCCTGGCCAATTCGTCGCTACCGAACACCGGGATGGGCCGCAGATCGTCGGTGCGCGCGACCCGTTCGGCCGCTTCGGTGAGGCGGGCCACCGGACGTAGCCCCGCCCTGGTGACCATGCCGCCCGCCACCGCGGCGACCGCGACGCCCACGCCGCCGACGATCAGCAGCACCCAGCGCAGCTTGGTCATCACGGCCTCGGTCGGTTTGAGGCTCTTGGAGATCAGCAGCGAACAGCCGTTGGGCAGGTGGATGGCAAGGACGCGCTGATCGGAGGCGGTGCGGCGGGACATGAACAGATCACCGCGGATCACCGCCTTTTCCGGCGCGCCGACCGGCAGCGTCTGGCCCGGCTGCTGCGCCGTGTAGATCGAGTGACCCGGGTTCACCAGCATCGCGTTGACGTCCGAATAGGCGGTGCCTTCGATGGCCTTTCCGGGGTCGGCGGCCAATGACCCGCTGGCGATCAGCAGCTGCGCACGGCTTTGCAGCTGGTTGTCGATATCGCTATACAGCGCAGCCGAAATCACCGCGTACACGGCGAATGCCATCAGCACGACGACCATTGCCACCATCGACATCGCCAGCAGCATGACGCGCCACCGCAACGACAACGAGCTGGTGGCGCGCAGCGGCACGCGTTGGGGTCGTTGGTACCGGATCATCGTTGCGGTTGACTCGTCACGGCGGTGTCTCCCGAAGGACGTAGCCCACGCCGCGCACCGTGTGGATCAGTCGTGGCTCACCGTCGGCCTCGGTCTTGCGGCGCAGATAGCCGACGTAGACCTCCAGCGCGTTGCCGGAGGTGGGGAAGTCGAATCCCCACACCTCTTCCAGGATCCGGCTGCGGGTGAGCACCCGGCGCGGGTTGGCGATCAACATTTCGAGCAAGGCGAATTCGGTACGGGTCAGACTGATTTGGCGTTGCCCGCGAGTCACTTCCCGGGTCACCGGGTCCAGCGTCAGGTCGGAGAACTGCATGGCCACCGATTCGGCGTCATCGTCATCCGGCTTGGTGCGGCGCAGCAGCGCCCGCATCCGGGCCAGCAGCTCCTCCAACGCGAACGGCTTCGGCAAGTAGTCATCCGCGCCCGCGTCCAGCCCGGCGACCCGCTCGGAGACCGAATCGCGGGCGGTGAGCACCAGGATCGGCAGGTCGTCGCCGGTGCTGCGGAGCTGGCGGCACACCTCGAGGCCGTCCAGCCGCGGCATCATCACATCGAGCACGAGCGCGTCGGGCCGGTCGCTGGCGATCATCTCGAGCGCCTCCAGCCCGTCATGGGCCAACTCGACCGAGTAGCCATTGAAGGAAAGCGACCGACGCAGCGACTCACGCACTGCGCGATCGTCGTCGACGACCAGTATCCGCACGGGCCTAGTGTCGTCCCGACGCCTGAGAGCGGGCTGAGAGGCGCGCCGGATGTTTGCCGAGATTAACTAACGCCGGTCCAGGTCGATCAGACCGAGACGGGCGGCCTTGAGCAGCCGGCGGGGCACCTTGTGCTTCTGGCCCGCGACCGTCACACCGACGAGTTCGGTCTTGGTGGCCTTCCACTGCGCGCGACGGCTTCGGGTGTTCGCGCGCGACATCCTGCGCTTGGGTACGGCCATGGTCGGGCCTAACTCCTCGTGTCGGGGGCTTGTCGCGCGGCGTGGCCGATGGGGCCGAACGTGCGACGATTGCTATCAGGATAGTCGGTGGCCTGCTGCTCACCAAAACGACGCCCGCCGGCGCCGAGATTGCCGTGACGGCCGCGATCCGGGCGCGTCAACGACCGTGGCGGCAATCTCGACCCGGAGAGCGGTCGGCCGTCCTTGACGTGACACCGGCGCGACCCGCTAACCTACCGGTTGGTTGGTTGGTTTGCGCTCACCGGTGAAACGCAGATTGGAGGACTGCATGGCCTCTGCTTCAGGTCGCGACGCTGTCCGGATCGCGAACTGCTCCGGGTTCTACGGCGACCGGCTGTCGGCGATGCGCGAGATGCTCACCGGCGGTGACGTGG
>NZ_LZKH01000248.1:0-13348 GCF_001672745.1 Mycobacterium sp. E1386 | reverse complement strand
CTGCGCGGGCGGCCGGTGCTGGTCGGCGGCCTGGGCGGGCGCGGCGTGGTCGCCGGCGCCCGTGGTGGCCCCCGCCCGCCGCCCGCCCCGGCCGATCCGGGCGCCCCGCCGCCTCCTCCCAACGTGACCGTCAACGTCCCGCCGGTGATCGTGCCCGTGCCCGTGCCGATTCCGGTGCCACCCAAGCAAGGCGGCAGTCAGCAGGGCGGCGGCCAGCCCGCCCCGAGCGGTGGCGGCCACCCCCCGATCGAGTGTTTCGCCTGTCACCCGCCGCAACCGGTCCACCCGCCGCAACCGGTCCACCCGCAGCCGATCCACCCGGAGCCGCTGCAGCATCCCTGAGATCGCCGCCGCTGCGGGCTACGCGCGCGAGCGCAGCGCCCGGTGGGCGTGCGGCCAGAACGGCATACCCGCGACGACCGTCGCGCCGGTGGCGATGAGGCCGACCGCCACGTCGACGCTCTCACGGCCCTCGCGCGCCCAGTAGACATCCTTGAGGTCCAAGAGCAGGGCGAGTTCGTCGACGATCATCGCGTTCGCGGCGCCGTACGCGACGGCCGCTACCGGATGCCGGCGTTGCCTGTCGGTTCCGCGCAGGCCCACGCCGCCCACCGTCGCGAGCATCCCGATGCCGATGTTGTAGTGGTGAAAGTGCCTGCCGCCCATCGACATACCACCACCCGACGGGCCGTGGCCGGCGCGGATCCAGTGCGTGAGCGCCCGCAGTCCGGCGAACGTGAGGGTGAACGACGTCCAGGCCAGCACGGTGGCCTGCTCGCCGGGCTGCAGCCGCTGATCCCATTGATGGCGCAGGCGCTCCCAGCGAGACCTCGACGCGTCGGTGCCGTCAGCCTCCATACCCAACGACGCTAGACCAATAGCATTTCGAAGTGTGGAGTCCCGTTGGGTGCTGCACCTGGACATGGATGCGTTCTTCGCCTCGGTCGAACAACTCACCCGGCCGACGCTGCGCGGACGGCCGGTGCTGGTCGGCGGCCTGGGCGGGCGCGGCGTGGTCGCCGGGGCCAGCTACGAAGCCCGCGTGTACGGCGCCCGCTCCGCCATGCCGATGCATCAGGCCCGCCGCCTGATCGGCGTGACCGCGGTGGTGCTGCCGCCGCGCGGGGTGGTGTACGGGGTGGCCAGCCGGCGCGTCTTCGACACGGTGCGCAGCGTGGTGCCGGTGGTCGAGCAGCTGTCGTTCGACGAGGGCTTCGGCGAACCGGCCCGCCTCGCGGGCGCGTCCGCCGAGGACGTCGAGGCGTTCTGCGAGGACCTGCGCCGACGGGTGCGCGCCGAGACCGGCCTGATCGCTTCGGTCGGCGCCGGCTCGGGCAAGCAGATCGCCAAGATCGCGTCGGGCCTGGCCAAGCCCGACGGCATTCGGGTGGTCCGGCGCGCCGAGGAGCGGTCGCTGCTCGGCGGGTTGCCGGTGCGGCGATTGTGGGGCATCGGCCCGGTCGCCGAGGAGAAGCTGAATCGACTCGGCATCGACACCATCGGTCAGCTGGCCGCGCTGACCGACGCCGAGGCCGCCAACATCCTGGGCGCGACGATCGGGCCGGCGCTGCACCGCCTGGCGCTCGGCATCGACGACCGGCCCGTCGCCGAGCGCGCCGAAGCCAAACAGATCAGCTCCGAGTCCACCTTCGCCGTCGACCTGACCAGCCTCGAGCAGCTGCGTGAGGCGATCGACCCGATCGCCGAGCACGCGCATCAGCGGCTGCTGCGCGACGGCCGCGGCGCCCGCACGGTCACGGTGAAGCTGAAGAAGTCCGACATGAGCACGCTGACCCGCTCGGCGACTCTGCCCTACGCGACGACCGAGCCCGGCGCGCTCGTCGCGGTGGCCCGGCGGCTGCTGCTGGATCCCCGTGAGATCGGGCCGATTCGCCTACTGGGCGTGGGCTTTTCGGGGTTGAGCGACGTGCGCCAGGAGTCGCTGTTCCCCGATCTGGACCTGGCGGGGGAGACCTCGGAGGAATATCCAGTCGAGACCGCGGCCGAGGCCATGTTCGCACCGGTGGCCGAAGCGGGGTCGCCGTGGCGGGTGGGCGACGACGTGTCGCACCGCGAGCTCGGGCACGGCTGGGTGCAGGGCGCGGGCCACGGCGTGGTCACCGTGCGGTTCGAGACCCGCGCCTCGGGGCCGGGCGCGGCGCGGACGTTCCCCGCCGACACCGCCGAGCTGACCAAGGCGAACCCGGTCGACTCCCTGGACTGGCCGGACTACCTGGGCGCGCTCGAAGCCGACATGTCAGCCCCAGCGGGCGATGACGTCGCCGACCGGTAGCCGCGCGGCCAGCGCGGCCATCATCAGCACCCGGGCCTGCGGCGGCCGCAGCCTGGGCACCATCACCGCGCCGGCGGCCGCCATATCGTGGCCGGGCCCGTAGCTGGCGCCGACCCGCCCGCCCGGGACGCGGGTGGACACCGCCACGGCGACCCCGGCCCGGCAATGGCGGGCCACCGCCTCGACCACCGCGTCGCCGGCGTTACCCGAACCCAGCGCCTCGAGCACCAGGCCCCGCGCCCCGGCGGCCACGCACGCGTCCAGGGCCACCCCGTCGCTGCCCAGGTAGGCGGCGACGATGTCCACCCGGGGCGCGTCCGCCGCGGTGAGCTCGCCGAGCTGGGGCCGGGTCTTGGTGCCGGCCAGCGTGACGCCGCCATTCACGGTGCCGATCAGCTCACCGGCGAAGCCGCTCAGGTCGTTGGTCGCCACCTTCGTCAGGCCCAGGGGCTGCAGCACCCGGCCGGCGAAACACAGCAGGACGCCAAGGCCGCGGGCGCCGGGGTGCCCCGCCACGGCCAGAGCGGCGCGCAGGTTGGCCGGGCCGTCGGCGTCGGGCGCGTCGGCGCTGCGCATCGCCCCGGTGAGGACCACCGGGACGTCGCCCGCGTGGGTGAGCTCGAGCCACAGCGCGCTCTCCTCCATGGTGTCGGTGCCGTGCGTGACCACCACACCGTCGGCGCCGCCGTCGATCGCCGACCGCACGGCGCCGCGGATCCGGTCCCAATCGGCCGGCACCAGCTGGGAGCTGTCCAACGCCAGCGCGTCGACGACGTCGACGTCGAGACCGGCCGCCAAGTCGGCCGCGCCGTACGAGGGCCGGTGCACGCCGTCCGCGCCGGTGCCGGTCGATATCGTGCCTCCGGTGGCGATGACGGTGAGCCGGCCCATGGTGAGATCATCGCGCACGCCGACCGCGAACATCGGCCAGCCCGCGTCCGCATTGGGGGATGATGTGAGAGTGCCCGAGGAACCCACCGGATCCACTGAGCCCGTGACGTCCACCGACGAGGCCGCCGACGACGCCGCCGCCGCCGACCCGAAGCGGCCGCCGAGGCGGCTGCGCCTGCTGCTGTCGGTCGCGGCGATCGTCTTGGCCCTGGACGTCGTCACCAAGGTGCTCGCCGTCAAACTTTTGCCCCCCGGCCAGCCGGTGCCGATCATCGGCGACACGGTGACCTGGACGTTGGTGCGCAATTCCGGGGCCGCGTTCTCGATGGCGACGGGATACACCTGGGCGCTGACGCTGATCGCCACCGCAGTGGTGGCCGGGATCTTCTGGATGGGACGCCGGCTGGTGTCGCCCTGGTGGGCGGTCGGGCTGGGGATGATCCTCGGCGGCGCCATGGGCAACCTGGTGGATCGCTTCTTCCGGGCGCCCGGGCCGCTGCGCGGCCATGTCGTGGACTTCCTGTCGGTCGGCTGGTGGCCGGTGTTCAACGTCGCCGACCCCTCGGTGGTGGGCGGCGCCATCCTGCTGGTGGTGCTGTCGATCTTCGGCTACGACTTCGACACCGTGGGCAGGCGCAGGCCGACCAGCGCGAATGACTGACCGCTCCATGCCAGTGCCAGAAGGGCTGGCGGGTATGCGCGTGGATGCGGGGCTGGCGCGCCTGCTGGGGCTGTCCCGCAGCGCCGCGGCCGCCCTGGCCGAGGACGGCGGGGTGGAACTGGACGGCGTGCAGGCCGGCAAATCCGACCGGCTGACCGGCGGCGCCTGGCTGCAGGTCCGCCTGCCCGAAGCCCCGGCGCCGGTGGAGAACACGCCCGTCGACATCGAGGGCATGACGATCCTGTATTCCGACGACGACATCGTCGCGGTCGACAAGCCGGCCGCGGTGGCCGCGCATGCGTCGGTGGGGTGGACCGGGCCCACGGTGCTCGGCGGGCTGGCCGCCGCCGGCTACCGGATCACCACCTCGGGCGTGCCGGAGCGGCAGGGCATCGTGCATCGCCTCGACGTCGGAACCTCCGGGGTGATGGTGGTGGCGCTGTCGGAGCGCGCCTACACCGTCCTGAAGCGCGCGTTCAAACAGCGCACGGTGGACAAGCGCTATCACGCGCTGGTGCAGGGGCATCCGGACCCGTCGAGCGGGACGATCGACGCGCCGATCGGGCGGCACCGCGGTGGCGAGTGGAAGTTCGCCGTCACCAAGGATGGCCGGCACAGCCTCACCCATTACGACACCATCGAAGCCTTTCACGCCGCCAGCCTGCTCGACGTGCACCTGGAAACCGGTCGCACGCATCAGATCCGGGTGCACTTCTCCGCGCTGCACCACCCGTGCTGCGGCGACCTCGTCTACGGGGCTGATCCGAAACTCGCGAAAAGGCTTGGGCTCCAACGGCAATGGCTGCATGCCCGGTCGCTGTCGTTCGCCCATCCGGCGGACGGCAGGCGGATGGAGATTGTCAGCCCCTACCCGGCCGATCTGCAGCACGCGCTGGACGTGCTGCGCGCCGAGGGCTGATCATTCTGATGGTCGCGCCCCCAGCGCCCGGCTTCGCCGCGCTTGCGATCACTCGGCCGGCTTGCGCGCCTCGACGAGCAGCCGCACGGAGTGCGCGACGAACGGGCCGTCGGCTTCGATGCGCTCGTGCAGTTCGCGCAGCCGCTCCCGGTAGGCGCCGACCGTGAAGTCCGGCACCGTCCAAATCACCTTGCGCAGGAAGTAGATAACGGCGCCGATGTCGAAGAACTCGGCCCGCATTCGTTCCATGCGCATATCGACGATGTCCATCCCGGCGGCCTCGGCTTCGGCGCTCTGGACGTCGGGGTGTAGCTCGGCCCATTTCTCCGGCTGCGGCCCGATGAAGTATTCGACGAGTTCGGCCATGGTCGCCGGCCCGATCTGCTGGGCGAAGTAGGTGCCGCCCGGTCGCAGCACCCGGGCGATCTCGGGCCACCGCACCGCGATCGGGTGGCGGCTGGTCACCAGGTCAAAGGCCGAGTCGGCGAACGGCAACCGCGGCTCGCCCCCGGTCAGCACGACCACCACGCCGCGGGGATGCAGGCGTTGGGTGGCCAGGGCCGCATTGGGCGGCCATGACTCCGTCGCGGCCATCGTGCGCGGAAATCTCTCGGCGCCGGAGAGCACTTCGCCGCCCCCGGTGTCGATGTCGCAGGCGGCCGACACGCTCGCCAGCCGTTGGCTCATCTGACGCTGGTAACCCCACGACGGGCGTTCTTCGGTGGCCCGCCCGTCCAGCCAGGAGAAGTCCCAGCCGTCGACGGGAGCCGCGTCCGCCTCCGCCACGAGGTCGTCGAATGTGCGACCCATGCCGAGCATGCTAGGCACCGCTCACGGCGCGCGGCAGACGAATTTGGTGCCGTTCAAATCGAGCTTGACCTCGCCCTGGTGCTCCCAGTATTCGTAACCCTGCCGGCCGTATCGGGCGCCGCTGCCCGACGGCTCGAGGAACAGGATCTCCTGGTTGCCCTTCCAGTTGAGCACCGCCGCCGGCGGGTCGAAGTCGTTGTAGAACTGCGCGGTCAACGGCCCCGCATCGGCGGGGCACTGGTAGGTGACGACGGGCGGGCTCAGGGTGCCGGGGTCGGCGATGGCCAGCTCGTCCAGCCGCGTCTGATACGCCTCGACCAGGCAGGTGCGCGCTGCGGGGTTCTGTGCGCACCCGTCGCGCGTGGTCGCCCAGCCGTTCTGCGCCGACGTCAGCGCGCCCTGGTCCGCGCCGGGCCGGGCAAGGGCCTGCTGGTAGGCGGCCTGCAGGCGGTGGTCGAGGTCGGTCAGTTGCGGATCGCGGCACACCAGCTGCTGCGCCGCGTTGGCCGGTTTGGCGCAGTCGAGCGCCGCCGCGGTCGGCGGGGCAGTGGTGGTGGTTGTTTCGGTGGTGGTGCCGCCCGGCGGCGGGGTCGTTTTCGCACCGCAGGCGGCCAGCATCAGGGCCGCAACGATGACGGCGAGCAGTCGCATACGTGCTGAGTACCGGTTGCGGGCCGCAGCTCGCGCGCGACACGCCGAGATTGCCGGCAATCTCGGCGCAGCGGTCAGACGGTGGCTTTGTTCGCCTCGCCCGTCGCGATCTCGGGAGCCAGCGGCGCGATGGCGCCGATGATCTCGGTCACCGTTTCGGGCGGGACCCCGGCCGCGGCGAGCGCGTCGGACAGATGCCCGGCCACCAGGTTGAAGTGGTGCAACGTGATGCCGCGCCCCTGGTGCACTTGCTTCATCGGAGCGCCGGTGTAGGGCTCGGGCCCACCGAGGGCCGCGGCGAAGAACTCGACCTGCTTGCCCTTGAGCCGGTTCATGTTGGTCCCGGTGAAGAATCCGGAGAGTTGATCGTCGGCAAGCACACGGACGTAGAAGTCCTCGACCACGACTTCGATCGCCTCGTGCCCGCCGATCCGGTCGTAGACGGCGGCCGGCTGTGGTTTGCGGAAGCGTGCCAGAATTTTCATAAGTCCGATTGGAACATTTCGGCGTTGCCCGTCAGTTAGTTCGCGATCACGCACGGATGTCTTTGCGTAACAAGCGGATTGCCCACTCTTGACGGTCGTGCAGGCCGCGGCGTGAGACGCGGGGCCCGTGTTACATGCCAGAAATTTGCATCGGGCCCCCGACCCGATGTCCTAGGTTGGCTTAATGACGCACGTCACATCGTTCACACCGCCCCGCAAGGAGCTCATGGTCAACGGGCAGGCCAGCTGCGGTCGGGGGGCCGACATCATCAGGAGCGAAAGCCGATGAACCTGGGTGACTTAACGAATCTCGTCGAAAAGCCGCTCGCGAACTTAGTGGAGAAGCCGATCGCGGCGGTATCCCACATCGTCAACACGCCGAACTCCGCGGGCCGCTACCGACCCTTCTATCTGAGGAATCTGCTCGACGCGGTACAGGGCCGCACGCTCGACGAGGCGGTCAAAGGCAAGACCGTCCTGATCACCGGGGGATCGTCGGGCATCGGCGAGGCCGCCGCGAAGCGGATCGCGGAAGCCGGCGGCGTGGTGGTGCTGGTCGCCCGCACCCGCGAGAACCTGGAGAAGGTCGCCTCTGAAATCGAAGGGAACGGTGGCACCGCCCACGTCTACCCGTGCGACCTGTCCGACATGGATGCGATCGCCGAGATGGCCGATCAGGTGCTCAAAGACCTCGGGGGTGTCGACATCCTGATCAACAACGCGGGGCGGTCGATCCGGCGCTCGCTGGAGCTGTCCTACGACCGCATCCACGACTATCAGCGCACCATGCAGCTGAACTATCTGGGCGCGGTCCAGCTCATCCTCAAATTCATCCCCGGCATGCGGGAACGGGGGTTCGGGCACATCATCAACGTCTCCTCGGTGGGCGTGCAGACCCGCGCGCCGCGCTTCGGCGCATACATCGCCAGCAAGGCCGCGCTGGACAGCCTGTGCGACTCTCTGCAGGCCGAGACCGTGAATGACGACGTGAAGTTCACCACCGTGCACATGGCGCTGGTGCGCACCCCGATGATCAGCCCGACCACGCTCTACGACAAGTTCCCGGCGCTGACGCCGGATCAGGCGGCCGGGGTGATCGCGGACGCGATCGTGCACCGGCCCCGCCGGGCCAGCTCGCCGTTCGGGCAATTCGCCGCCGTCGCCGACGCGGTGAACCCGGCGGTGATGGACCGGGTGCGCAACCGCGCGTTCGCCATGTTCGGCGACTCCCACGCCGCCAAGGGCGACGAATCTCCAAGCGATTCACCGCAATTCGACAAACGCAGCGAAACGTTTGTGCGGGCGACGCGCGGGATACATTGGTGACATCATGAGCCTTCCGAAACCTGACATCGACACCACCGTCGTGATCACCGGCGCCTCGTCGGGCATCGGCGCCGAACTGGCTCGCGGCCTGGCCCGTCGCGGCTTCCCGCTGCTGCTGGTCGCGCGGCGCCGGGAACGCCTCGACGAACTCGCCAACGAGGTGGGCCAGGAATACTCGGTGGCCGTCGAGGTGCTGCCGTTGGACCTCGGCGATCCCAAGGGCCGCGCGAAGCTGGCGGACCGGCTGCGCGCCGAGCCGATCGCCGGCCTGTGTAACAGCGCCGGGTTCGGCACCAGCGGGGTCTTTCACGAGCTGCCACTCGAGCGCGAAAGCGAGGAGGTCACCCTCAACGCGCTGGCCCTGATGGAACTCACCCACGCCGCCCTGCCCGGCATGGTCGAGCGCGGCGCCGGCGCGGTGATGAACATCGCGTCGATCGCCGGTTTTCAGCCGGTGCCCTACATGGCGGTGTACTCGGCGACCAAGGCCTTCGTGCAGACCTTCTCCGAAGCCGTGCACGAGGAGCTGCACGGGACGGGAGTGTCGGTGACGTGCCTGTGCCCGGGGCCGGTGCCGACGGAGTGGGCGGAGATCGCCAACGCCGAGCGGTTCAGCATTCCCATCGCGCAGGTCTCACCGCAGGAGGTTGCCGAGGCGGCGATCGGCGGGATGCTGGCCGGCAGACGCAGCGTGGTGCCCGGCGTCGTGCCCAAGGTCGTCAGCACCGGCGGGCGATTCGTGCCGCGCACCCTGCTGTTGCCCGGGATCCGGATCGGCAGCCGCTTCCGCGGGGGACCCAACCGCTGAGCGTGTGCCGGGATCGCCCGGTCACAGCCGTCACTTCCGTCGCTGCGCCGGGCGATCGACGATGTGCCCGCCTCACAGCGACAACCGGGATTCCAAGGGCGGTAGCCAATTTTGTCGCTGTGAGGCGGGCACTGCTCCGCATCCCGCCGATCAGGGGCCTGAGTGACGGGTGTGACGATGCGGTCGCGCTAGGCTCCGGTCATGGCCGCTGTAGACCTGACCGCCGATGTGCCGATGACCCCGCAGGAGATGTGGGACCGCGTCTCCGACCTGTCGGACCTGGGCGACTGGCTGGTGATGCACGAGGGGTGGCGCAGTGATCTGCCCGAGGAGCTCGGCGAGGGCGTCCAGGTGGTGGGCGTGGCCCGGGCGAAGGGCTTCCGCAACCGGGTGACCTGGACGGTGACCACGTGGGATCCGCCGCACGAGGTCGCGCTCTCGGGGTCCGGCAAGGGCGGCGCCAAGTACGCCGTCACGCTCACCGTGCAAGCCGCCGAAGAGGGATCCACGCTGGGCCTGCGCCTTGAGCTGGGCGGGCGCGCGTTGTTCGGGCCGGTCGGTTCGGCCGCGGCGCGGGCCGTCAAGGGGGACGTGCAGAAGTCGTTGAAGAACTTCGTCGAGTTGTACGGATAGAAACGCAGACACACTTCGCGACACGCCCGAAAGGCGTCGGTCCTCAGTCATAGACTGGCGTCCCTATGAACCACTCCTCCTTCGTGCACCTCCACAACCACACCGAGTACTCGATGCTGGATGGGGCCGCGAAGATCTCGCCGATGCTGGCGGAGGTGGAGCGGCTGGGAATGCCCGCGGTCGGGATGACCGACCACGGAAACATGTTCGGCGCCAGCGAGTTCTACAACGCGGCGACCAAGGCGGGGATCAAGCCGATCATCGGGGTCGAGGCCTACATCGCGCCGGGCTCGCGCTTCGACACCCGCCGGATCACCTGGGGCGATCCCGGCCAGAAGTCCGACGACGTCTCGGGTAGCGGTTCCTACACGCACATGACGATGGTGGCCGAGAACGCCACCGGGCTGCGCAACCTGTTCAAGCTGTCGTCGTTGGCCTCCTTCGAGGGCCAGCTCGGCAAGTGGTCGCGCATGGACGCCGAGATCATCGCCGAACACGCCGAGGGCATCATCGCCACCACGGGCTGCCCGTCCGGGGAGGTGCAGACCCGTCTGCGGCTGGGGCACGACCGCGAGGCGCTGGAGTCGGCCGCCAAGTGGAGAGAAATCTTCGGCGCGGACAACTACTTCCTCGAGCTGATGGACCACGGGCTGTCCATCGAGCAGCGGGTCCGCGAGGGCCTGCTCGAGATCGGCCGCAAGCTGGGCATCCCGCCGCTGGCCACCAATGACTGCCACTACGTCACCCGCGACGCCGCCCACAACCACGAGGCGCTGTTGTGCGTGCAGACCGGCAAGACCCTCTCGGATCCGAACCGGTTCAAGTTCGACGGCGACGGCTACTACCTGAAGTCGGCCGCCGAGATGCGCCAACTCTGGGACGACCAGATCCCCGGCGCGTGCGACTCGACGCTCTTGATCGCCGAGCGCGTCCAGCCCTACGACGACGTGTGGACACCGCGCGACCGGATGCCGATCTTCCCGGTGCCCGAGGGGCACGACCAGGCGACCTGGCTGCACCACGAGGTGATGGCGGGACTGCGTCGACGCTTCCCGTCCGGCGTCGGCCAGGACTACATCGACCGGGCCGAGTACGAGATCAAGGTCATCTGCGACAAGGGCTTCCCGTCCTACTTCCTGATCGTCGCCGACCTGATCAACTACGCGCGCTCGGTCGACATCCGGGTGGGGCCCGGCCGCGGTTCGGCGGCGGGCTCGCTGGTTGCCTACGCGTTGGGCATCACCAACATCGACCCGATCCCGCACGGCCTGCTGTTCGAGCGGTTCCTCAACCCCGAGCGCCCGTCGGCACCCGACATCGACATCGACTTCGACGACCGTCGTCGCGGCGAGATGGTGCGCTACGCCGCCGACAAGTGGGGCCAGGACCGGGTCGCCCAGGTCATCACCTTCGGCACCATTAAAACCAAAGCGGCGCTTAAGGATTCGGCGCGCATCCACTACGGGCAGCCCGGCTTCGCCATCGCCGACCGGATCACCAAGGCGTTGCCGCCGCCGATCATGGCCAAGGACATCCCGCTGTCCGGCATCACCGACCCGGCGCACGAGCGGTACAAGGAGGCCGCCGAGGTGCGCGGCCTGATCGAGACCGACCCCGATGTGCGCACCATCTATCAGACCGCGCGCGGGCTGGAGGGTCTGATCCGCAACGCCGGCGTGCACGCCTGCGCCGTGATCATGAGCAGCGAGCCGCTCACCGAGGCCATCCCGCTGTGGAAGCGCCCGCAGGACGGCGCCATCATCACCGGCTGGGACTACCCGTCGTGCGAGGCCATCGGCCTGCTGAAGATGGACTTCCTGGGCCTGCGCAACCTGACGATCATCGGCGACGCCCTGGACAACATCAGGGCCAACAGGGGAATCGACCTCGACCTGGAATCGGTGCCGCTGGACGACAAGCCCACCTATGAGCTGCTGGGCCGCGGCGACACCCTGGGGGTGTTCCAGCTCGACGGCGGGCCGATGCGCGACCTGCTGCGCCGCATGCAACCGACCGAGTTCAACGACATCGTCGCCGTGCTCGCCCTGTACCGCCCCGGCCCGATGGGCATGAACGCCCACAACGATTACGCCGACCGCAAGAACAACCGGCAGGCGATCAAGCCGATTCACCCCGAGCTCGAGGAGCCGCTGCGCGAGATCCTCTCGGAGACTTACGGTCTGATCGTCTACCAAGAGCAGATCATGTTCATCGCCCAGAAGGTCGCCTCCTACACGATGGGTAAGGCCGACGCGCTGCGCAAGGCCATGGGCAAGAAGAAGCTCGAGGTGCTCGAGGCGGAGTACAAGGGCTTCCAGGAAGGCATGACCGCCAACGGCTTCTCCGAAAAAGCGGTGAAGGCATTGTGGGACACCATCCTTCCGTTCGCCGGCTATGCGTTCAACAAGTCGCACGCCGCCGGCTACGGCCTGGTCTCCTACTGGACCGCCTACCTGAAGGCTAACTATCCGGCCGAATACATGGCCGGCCTGTTGACCTCGGTGGGCGACGACAAGGACAAGGCCGCGGTCTACCTGGCCGACTGCCGCAAGCTCGGCATCACCGTCCTACCGCCGGACGTCAACGAGTCCCTGGTGAACTTCGCCTCGGTGGGCCAGGACATCCGGTTCGGGCTGGGCGCGGTGCGCAACGTCGGCGCCAACGTGGTCGGCTCGCTGATCAAGACCCGCAACGAGAAGGGCAAGTTCACCGACTTCTCCGACTACCTGAACAAGATCGACATCTCGGCCTGCAACAAGAAGGTCACCGAGTCGCTGATCAAGGCCGGCGCGTTCGACTCGCTGAGTCATGCCCGCAAGGGCCTCTTCCTGGTGCACACCGACGCCGTCGATTCGGTGCTGGGCACCAAAAAGGCCGAGGCCATAGGGCAGTTCGACCTGTTCGGGGGCGATGACGGGTGCACCGAGTCGGTGTTCACCATCAAGGTGCCCGAAGACGAGTGGGAGGACAAACACAAGCTGGCCCTGGAGCGCGAGATGCTCGGCCTGTACGTGTCCGGGCACCCGCTCAACGGCGTGGCGCACCTGCTGGCCGCGCAGACCGACACCCAGATCCCGGCCATCCTCGACGGCGACGTCCCCAACGAGAGCCAGGTGCGGGTCGGCGGCATCCTGGCGTCGGTCAACCGGCGCGTCAACAAGAACGGAATGCCCTGGGCGTCAGCACAACTGGAAGACCTCACCGGTGGCATCGAGGTGATGTTCTTCCCGCACGCCTATTCCACCTACGGCGCCGACATCGCCGACGACGCGGTGGTGCTGATCAACGCCAAGGTGGCCATCCGCGACGACCGCATCAGCCTGATCGCCAATGAGCTTGTGGTGCCGGACTTTTCCAACGCCCAACCGAACCGGCCGATCGCTGTCAGCCTGCCTACCCGGCAGTGCACCATCGACAAGGTCAGCGCGCTCAAGCAGGTGCTGGCGCGCCACCCCGGCACGTCCCAGGTGCACCTGCGGCTCATCAGCGGTGACCGGATCACCACCCTGGAGCTGGACGCCTCGCTGCGGGTGACGCCGTCGCCCGCGCTGATGGGGGACCTCAAGGAGCTGCTCGGCCCGGGCTGCCTGGGCAGCTAGGCCGGCTCACATCTCGAAGCCGAGTGTGAAATTAGCCGCACACTCGCGGCCGAGCGTGAAATTAGCTTCACACTCGCGGACTCGGCGTCAGGCGTCGCCGGACCGCAGCCGCGCGCGGCCCATCTGCGCTCACCGCATGCCGACTGTGCGGCCAGCCGCACCCTCGCGCGCCACTGTGCGGGCAGCCGCACACTCGCCGCGCGCTAGGCGGTCAACCCCAGCGCCGCCTGGTGGTCGTGGGTGGGAACGATCGTCACCGCATGCCGTGCCAG
>NZ_LZKH01000247.1:0-10050 GCF_001672745.1 Mycobacterium sp. E1386 | reverse complement strand
GTGTGGGGGCGTCTCTCCCCGCGGCGGCGAAAGCGCATGGAACCGACGTTGCCACCTACACCGGGTCGCGGGGCGGCGCTGCTGGTTGGGCCGCCTGGGCGAGAACCACGCAGGTATCGGATGGTGCGTCGTAGACGGTGCCTTCGCCGCATTCAGCGGCCCTACTCACAGCCGGCGATAGAGACGTCATGGCGACCGCCAGCGCGAATAAGGCTGGGCCGATGACCGCCAAGCGGTTAGCTAACCTGAGCATCACATGTCTCCGTGCAGGGAGATCGTAGCGCTGACCCCATTGCTAGGGAAGGGGCCGAAGTACCCCTTCGGCCGTTCCGCCTTACATGAGCGCATCCGTCGTCCCCGGTGATCGAGTCGCCGGGTTCGAAGAAGCTGTTCGACCAGCCGGCGCAACGACTCTGGCGTAATGCCGGCCGTAGTGGGTAGCCGATGACGTAGGACGTGTTGTTCAGGTGGAGGTCGCGCGATGCCGGTTACGGCGGGGCCCGTTCCCGGGATGACTTCGGATTTGCACAGGGTCCGGATGGACCCGGGGCGCTTCCGCAGCGGGCGTTGGTTGCTGCTCGGCGAGGGAGTGCTGGTGACGGCGTTCGGCATTGCCGGGCTGATTTCGGCTGCCCTGCATCCGCACGCGGTGCCCACCGGCACCCCAGTTCTCGGGCTGGCATTGACTCCGGCGCAGAGCGCGATTCTGCTGACGCTTGGGGTGGCTATTACGGCCCGAGGCCTTACGTCTCGGCCAGCATCTGCGCGCCGATCCCGATCATCCATATCTGCGCGGGGATCTGACAGCGCCAGACGCCTTGAGGATTGAACGACCGCACGCGTGTACTGCACGGCGGCCGACGAGCGTCAAGTGTGGACGATGAAGCCCGCTTCGGTGTAGGGAGCTGGTTGCGCGGGGTCGTTGATCGTGATGTACAGGTCACCAGCCGTCGGCATAACGAAGCCGACGAATCCGTGCGCGGTTTGGCCGTCGTGCAGGCCGCCCGATTGCAGCGGGGGCATCTTGTCGAGCCTCTGGTAGTCGACCGCAAGCGTCGCCGGCTGGGGCGCGTCGTCGGGATGGGTCCATGGCTGATTGCCGCCGCCGTATCCGCCAAATATGTAGCCGTGGTCGAACTTGAAGAACGGGTGGGACGTCCCGGTGATAGTCAGTTCCACCACGCCGCATGAGGAGCCAGGCGTCGGAATCGCAAAATGGGTGGTGCATCCCGGCGGTAACCACGTTGCACTGTTGACCGTGATGTCGGCGGTCGCACCGTCGGCCGCCCGAGCATGCACGGGCACGCCCATCTGACCGATCGGGAACGGTGGAGTCTCGGACGTGGGGTCAGCCGAAGCGGTGGGACACGAGCATTCGGCAATGACCACGGCGACCGCGGCTGCCGCTGCAGCGAAAACGCGTGTCATCCATGAGCCATCGGTACAGCGTTCAATGGCGCCGACTGCGGGCATGAAACCAATCATCCACCTTATGGAGCCCCCTGTCAGGATTGAACTGACGACCGCTCGCTTACAAGGCGAGTGCTCTACCACTGAGCTAAGGAGGCGGGATCAAACCGGTCCAAGCCTAAACGGTCACTCGCCACTGTCGATGATGCGTGTTGAGCGCACCGCCCGGGACGAAGGGCGCCGCCGGCCCGGGAGCGGGATCCGGTCGGCGATATTGCTCAGCGGGTTGACCACCATGGTGAGCGCGACGACCGCGTCCTGCAGCGTGGCGATCGCGGGCTCCAGCGCTTCCATCCCGGGTGTCAGCCGCGCCAGAGTGTCGGCGACGTCGGCGAGCTGGTCCAGCGGCCCGTTCTTCGCCGTCAGCTTGTCGACCAGACCGCCCTCGCTCAGCAGGCGGTCGGCCAGCCCATCCTCGGCCAGCAGCCGCTCGATCAATCCGTCCTCGGAGACAAGCTGATCGGCCAGGCCACCGGGTTGCAGCGTGCGGTGCAGACCGCCGCCCTCCGCGGTGAGGCGGTCCAGCAGACCGCCGTCCGCTGTCAGCATGTCGACCACCCCGCCCGGGCGCAGCAGCCGATCGATCGGGCCGTCCGGCGCCACGGCGCGTCCCAGTGGCGCATCGTCGTCGAGCAGCCGCGCGAGCCGGTTGGCGCGAACGATCGCGTCGTCGATTCCCAGCATGGAGGTCATGGCGTTCGTCCCGCCGGTCCCGCCTTCGCCCAACGCCCGCTTCGCCACCCCGACCGCCGCGGTTGCCACGGTCAGGCCGGCGTCCGCGGCGGCAAGCCCGACACGTGCCGGGGCGGTCGCGGCCAAGACGATCCGTGCGGCGAGGTTCATTCCACGAGTTTATTCGCGACGCGACCGCGTCAGCCCGCGCAGGTCCAAGCGGTCGCGATGATTCCTGGCAGACTACTATCAGAGTGTTGGCACTGAGCTTTCAGCAACCACACAATCTTCACATAGGAAACGTTCAACAAGAGGCAGAAGAATCTGATGACCACGGCAACCCCAAGTGAAACGAAACCCGAGGCTCGTGTCCTCGTGGTCGACGACGAGGCCAATATCGTCGAGCTGCTCTCGGTGAGCCTCAAGTTTCAGGGGTTCGAGGTCTACACCGCGACCAACGGCGCCCAAGCCCTGGACCGGGCCCGGGAAGCACGCCCCGACGCGGTGATCCTGGACGTGATGATGCCCGGCATGGACGGGTTCGGCGTGCTGCGGCGCCTGCGCGCCGACGGCATAGACGCCCCGGCGTTGTTCCTGACGGCCCGCGATTCATTGCAGGACAAGATCGCCGGCCTGACCCTGGGCGGCGACGACTACGTGACCAAGCCGTTCAGCCTGGAAGAAGTCGTCGCCCGGCTGCGGGTCATCCTGCGGCGCGCCGGAAAGGGCGGAGCTGAGCCCCGCAGCGCCCGGCTGACCTTCGCCGACATCGAACTCGACGAGGAGACCCATGAGGTGTGGAAGGCCGGCGAACCGGTCTCGCTGTCGCCGACCGAGTTCACGCTGCTGCGTTACTTTGTGATCAACGCCGGCACGGTCTTGAGCAAGCCCAAGATCCTCGACCACGTGTGGCGATATGACTTCGGAGGTGACGTCAATGTCGTCGAGTCCTACGTGTCGTATCTGCGCCGCAAGATCGACACCGGGGAGAAGCGGCTGCTGCACACCCTGCGGGGAGTGGGTTACGTGTTGCGGGAACCGCGCTGAGTCCGCGCTCGGTCATCAGCGTTAGCGAAGAAAAATTCGCATGACTACACCGCATCGACGTGGATTGCCGCTCCGGGTAGGGCTGGTCGCGGCGACTCTGGTGCTGGTGGCGTGCGGGCTGGCAGTCTCGGGCATCGCGGTCACTTCGATCCTGCGGCACAGCCTGGTTACCCGGATCGACCAGACGCTGCTCGACGCGTCGCGCGGTTGGGCGCAGGCCCCGCGGCGGCAGTCGCCACCGCCCTATGAGGGCCCGGACCCTGCCCGCCCGCCGTCGAAGTTCTACGTGCGCGGCATCGGCACTGATGGCACGCCGTTCACCGCCATCAACGACCGCAACTCCGAACCGGCATTGCCGCCCAACAACGATGTCGGCCCCAATCCGACGACGCTGCCGTCGGTCAACGGGTCCGACATCCTGTGGCGCGCGGTTTCGGTGCGCGGCCCACACGGCCTGACGACCGTGGCGATCGACCTTTCCGATGTCCAACACACCGTCAGCTCCCTGGTCTGGCTGCAGATCGGCATTGGGGTGGCGGTGCTGGTCGTGGTCGGCATCGCCGGCTTTGCGGTCGTTCAGCGCAGCCTGCGGCCGCTGTCCGAGGTCGAGCAGACTGCCGCGGCGATCGCCGCCGGCCAGCTGGATCGCCGTGTCCCGGAACGTGATCCACGCACCGAGGTCGGCCGGCTGTCCCTCGCCCTCAACGGGATGCTTGCGCAGATTCAGGAAGCGCTCGCGTCATCGGAGTCGTCGGCCGAGAAGGCCCGCGGTTCCGAGGAGCGGATGCGGCGGTTCATCACCGACGCCAGCCACGAGCTGCGCACCCCGCTGACGACCATCCGGGGCTTCGCGGAGCTGTATCGGCAGGGCGCCGCGCGAGACGTCGCCATGCTGTTGTCGCGGATCGAAAGCGAAGCCAGCCGGATGGGGCTGCTGGTCGACGACCTGCTGCTGTTGGCCCGCCTGGATGTGCAACGACCGCTCGAGCACAACCGGGTCGACCTACTGGCGCTGGCCAGCGACGCCGTGCACGACGCGCAGGCGATGGACCCCAAGCGCACCATTGCCATGGAAGTGCTCGACGGCCCCGGCACTCCGGAGGTGCTCGGAGACGAACCGCGGATCCGACAGGTGCTGAGCAACCTGGTCGCGAATGCCTTGCAGCACACCCCGGAGCGCGCCGACGTCACCGTCCGGGTCGGCACGGAGGGGGACGACGCCGTGCTCGAGGTGGCCGACAAGGGGCCCGGGATGACAGAGCAGGACGCGTCGCGCGTCTTCGAACGCTTCTATCGCACCGACTCGTCGCGGGCACGCGCCAGCGGAGGTACCGGACTGGGGCTATCGATCGTCGACTCGCTGGTACGTGCGCACGGCGGCGCCGTCACGGTGACGACCGCGCCCGGGGAGGGCTGCTGTTTCCGCGTCACGCTGCCGCGCGTCAGCGAAGTGCCTGCGCAGGAGCCGGCTCACGCCAATTGAGCCAGGGCGGCCTTGATTTTGGCCTGCGCCTCGTCCAGCGACTCCGGTGACGGGTTGCGGTCGACGTTGGCGAAACCGAAGTCGCTCAGGCGGCGGGTGGGGAACACGTGCACATGCAGATGGGGCACCTCCAGCCCGGCGATGATCACCCCCGCCCGCTCAGTCCTGAAGGCCTTGCACACTGCCTTGCCGATGAGCTGACTCACGCTCATGATCCGGGCGAACGTCGCGCCATCGACGTCCTGCCACTGATCGATTTCGGCCCGCGGCACCACCAACGTGTGCCCTTGGGTCATGGGCTCGATCGTCAGGAACGCGACGACGTCGTCGTCCTCGTAGACGAAGCGGCCGGGAAGTTCACGGTTGATGATCTTGGTGAAGATCGACGCCATGGCCCCAGCATAGGGCGTCGAAATTGCCGCCACGGTCGTGGTCGCCGTCCACATCACGACCATGACGGCAATCTCGGCGATGAATTCCAGGAGTGGTGATGGTCAATCCTTGCAAGATCAACGCCTCGGATAGAAGTTCAGGAGATTCCGCCATGTCACAGGTGCGTGTGCACAACCTCTCGGTCTCGCTCGACGGCTTCGCCACGGGTAGCGGCCAAAGCCTGGACGCACCGTTTGGGCATGCCGGGCGGCGGTTGCACGAGTGGTTTTTCGCGACAGGCACCTTCCGCGCTATGCACGGTGAGGCGGGCGGCACGACAGGCATCGACGACGCCATCGCCGGCAAGTGGGAGCCAGGAATCGGCGCCGAAATCATGGGGCGCAACAAGTTCGGGCCCCAGCGCGGCCCATGGGTGCGCAAAGGCAGCGACGCAGAATGGAAAGGCTGGTGGGGCGCCGATCCCCCATTCCATACCCCGGTCTTCGTTCTCACCCATCACCCCCGGCCTTCGATCGAGATGGAGGGCGGCACTACCTTCCACTTCATCGACGGCACTGCCGAGGAAGCCCTTCAGCTGGCCCGAAAAACTGTGGGAGATTTAGACATTCGCGTGGGAGGAGGCCCCTCGACCGTCCGCCAATTTCTCGCAGCCGACCTCGTCGACCACCTGCACGTCGTGTTGGTGCCGATCGTGCTGGGGCACGGGGAGCCGTTGTGGGAAGGTCTGGAAGGCCTCGAGCAGCGATTCGAGCTGGAGTCGGTGAGCAGTCCCAGCGGGGTCACGCATCTGAGCTTTACGCGTCGCTAGGCTGAGCGGCCGGCTCAGTCCTCCTGGCCGAACTGCATGACATCGAGGTTCCAGTACCCCCGCATGTTGGTGATGAGTCCGGCGTCGTTGACCGTGTAGGTGAAGACGCCCCGCACCGAGCTGGTGAGGCCGCCCTCGAACTTGCTGTTGAGCACCAATATGTGGGCGATCTCGTGGGGCGAACTCGACGGGAACGTTTCCTCGCAAGTGATGGACAGCTGGTTGGCCGCGATGTTGTTGTCGAAGAATTCGCCGACGGCTGCCTTCCCGCGGACCCCGGTGCCGTCCGGGTTGGTCACGGATTTGCCGATCGGATCCTCGATGACGACGTCGTCGGCCATCAGGGCCAGCCAACCCTCCCGGTCGTGCGCTTGCACGCATCGCCATGAGGCCTGCGAGGCGGCGAGCGCCGGAGTGGCCTGGGATTCTTTGGCCTCGGTCATTTCTGTTCTCCTGTCACTAGATTGCGCACGCGGCGCGCGCGCCTTCCTCGGTGGCCTTGCGGATCAGCCCGAGCCCGGTGCAGTCGCCGGCGGCGTGCACCTGAGCGCCGGGCAGGGCGGCGACCAGCGCGTCGAACATCGAGGTGTCGGCTTCGGCGGTGCCGGCCAGCACGACGCTGTCGGCCTCCAGCTCTCGGGTGGTGCCACGGGCCGGGGTGAACACCACAGCCTCGGTAGTGATCCGTTCGACGGCGGTCCGCACATGCACGGTGACGCCCAGCCGATCGAGGCGATCCATGTGTTCAGTCTTGCGTTTGTTGCCCACCTCCGGGGCGATGTCTTTGCCGGATTCGAGTATCGACACCAGCCGGCCCCGACTCGCCAGGAATTCGGCCAGTTCGAGGGCGACCAGGTCACCGCCGATTATGGCGACCCGTCGTCCGAGCGGCATCCAGGCGCGGCTGGCCATCCGGACCGCGGCAGGATGCATCAGCCGCTGCCGCCACCCGCCCAGCGCGGAAGCACCCAGGCGTTGCCAGGCCGGTGCGCCGGATTCGGTTCGCCCACCCAGCAATTCGCGCAACCCGGGGCCGGTGTGTACGTGCGGCAGATCGGATCCGGGGATCACCGGCACGGCGACCCTGCCGCCGGTGGCCACGATCACCGCATCCGGGTCGGCATCGATGACGCCTTGAGACGAAATCGTTTGACCAAGACAGACGTCCACGCTGCTGAGCTTGATCTCGTTGCGCAGGTAGCGCAGGAAAGGCTCGTTCTCCGGATGCAGAACCGATGCCCAGCGCAGCGCCCCGCCCAGCGCGGTGCTGCGTTCGAAAAGCGTGACGCGGTGTCCCCGCTCGGCGGCCACCCGGGCTGCCTCCAGCCCGGCCGGCCCGCCGCCGATCACCACCACACGCTTGGGGCGCGCAGCGGGAGCCGCCGTCATTTCGCGCTCCTTGCCGGTGCGCGGATTGACGGCGCAGTCGACAGAGAAACGCAGTTCCATTGCGTCGATGCAGTTTTCACAGGATATACACTTGCGAATCCGGTGTACCTGCCCGTCGCGCAGTTTGCGCGGAAGCTCGGGATCGGCCAGCAGGGGACGACCCATCGCGATGAAATCGGCGCGCCCGTCGGCCAGGATCCGTTCGGCCCGGGCCGGATCGTGGATGCGGCCGACGGCGATCACGGGGACGTCGACCACCTGCTTGACCGCCGCCGCGGCCCCGACGTTGAGCCCGTCGCCGTCATCGGCGCCGTTGACCATCCCGGTCACCAACCGATCGATCACCCCGCCGCTGACATGGAACGCGTTGACACCCGCGGCCGCGAACTCCGGTGCCAGCTGCGCGGTCTCGAAGATCGGCCGGCCACCCGCGACCCTTTCGTAGCCCGAGATGCGCAGCGTGATCGGCAGGGTGTCACCGATCTCGGAACGGATCGCGGCCACCGCATCGAGGACCACCCGCGCCCGGCCACGTGCCGAATCACCGCGATAGTCGTCGGTGCGGCGATTGCGTTGCGGCGCAAGGAACGAGCCCAGCAGCATGTAGCCGTGCGCGGCGTGCAGCTCGATGCCGTCGTACCCGGCCTCGACGGCACGCCGCGCAGCGGCCTTGAACAAATCGAACACCCCGCACAGCTGTTGCTTGCTGATCTCGATGGACGGGCGTCCGGTGAGGTAGGAGGGGATCACCGACGGGCCCAATGACGTGACCCCGAAGATCTCCGGCCCCAGACCGTCGGGACCGGCATGCACGATTTGTGGCTGGATCTTGGCGCCGTGCTCGTGCACCACCTCCACGAGAGCCCGATGCGCCTCCACCGATTCGTCGGTGGCCAGGTGCAACCCGCCGGGAGTCTCCGGGTGCTGGTGGTCGATCCCGGTGGCGCCCACCGTGATCAGGCCGACGCCGCCCCTGGCGCGGGCGGCGAAGTAGTCGCGCGTGCGCTCGGACGGCAGCCCATCAGGCGTGCCGTACATGGTCTCCATCGGAGACATCACCAGGCGGTTGCGCACCGTCATGGCGCCGATCCGTCCCGGCGCCAGCAGGTGCCCGAACCCCGTCATTCGGGACCCAGTCGGTTGGAGCGTCTGTTACCTGTCGGCGTCCGTGTAGCGGATGACGCCGCGAATGTTCTTGCCGTCCAGCATGTCCTGGTAGCCCTCGTTGATCTGCTCCAGGCGGTACTGGGTGGTGACCATGTCGTCCAGGTTCAGCTTGCCGGCCTTGTACATCGACAGCAGCTGCGGGATGTCGTACTGCGGGTTGCCGCCGCCGAAGATGGTGCCCTGCAAGTTCTTCTGCATCAAGGTGAGCATCGCCAGGTTGAGGTTGACGTTGGTGTCCAGCAGGCTGCCGATGGCGGTCAGCACGCAGGTGCCGCCCTTTTGGGTGATGTTGAGGTAGTTGTCGACGTCGGCGCCGTGTAGCTCCCCGACAGTGACCACGACCTTGTGGGCCATCAGCCCGTAGGTGACCTCCATGATGCCCATCAGCGCCGCGTTGATGTCGGGATAGACGTGGGTCGCACCGAATTTCAGCGCCTGGTCGCGCTTCCATTCGACCGGGTCGATCGCGAAGATGTAGCGTGCACCAGCGTTGACGGCGCCCTGCAGCGCTGCCATGCCGACCCCGCCGACACCGACGATGGCGACGTCTTGGCCCGGCCGGATGTCGGCGGTGCGGACCGCCGAGCCGTAGCCGGTGGTGACGCCGCAGCCGACCAGGGCGGCAACCTCGAAGGGGACAGACGGGTCGATCTTCACCACGGAGCTGCGGTGCACCACCATGTACGGCGAGAACGTGCCGAGCAGCGTCATCGGGAAGACGTCCTTGCCGCGGGCCTGGATGCGGAACGTGCCGTCGGAGACGGCAGCACCGCCGAGCAGTCCGGCCCCCAGGTCGCACAGGTTGCGCATGCCGGCCTGACACGTCGGGCATTGCCCGCAGGACGGGATGAAGGACAGCACCACGTGATCGCCCGGCGCGATGTCTTCCACGCCCGGCCCGACCTCGGTGACGATGCCGGCACCCTCATGCCCGCCGAGCACCGGGAAGCCGGCCATCGGGATTCCGCCGGTGACGAGGTGATGGTCGGAGTGGCACATGCCGGCCGCTTCCATCTGGATCTTGACCTCATGCGCTTGCGGGTCGCCGATCTCGATTTCCTCGATGGACCAGGGCTGGTTGAACTCCCAGATCAGTGCGCCTTTTGTCTTCACGATGGTCCTGACCCCATTTCGCCTTTGAATCGATCAGAGCTGGCCGGCCCCTTCATGCCGGACAGCTTGGTGACGGGCGCCACAGGCACCCTTGTCGCGTCAGCATAGCGCGTGCAACAAATCAAATGCTTGGTTGGTCCGCCATTGGCTCCGGTCACCAGATCTGCACCGGTGCCTGGCCGAGCGGGTAGTAGCCCGGCAGCTTCTCGCCGGCGATGCTGCGCTCGATCCGCTTCTGCATGCCGGGGCTGAGGTCGCCGGATTCGATGAGCTTGCCGAACATGTACGCGACGTGACCGAAGTCGAAGAAGTCCCGCTGCCACTCGATGAGGTTGTCGGCGTTGAGGCGGAACCAACTGCCGCCGATGCCGTAGATCTCATCCTGGGTGCCGTCGGACTTGTTGACGATCTGCTTCCAGAAGCCGACGATCTCGCCCTCGGGATGGAGATGGAGGGCCTGGAGAACTGGGTGTACGAGTACCAGAAGGTGCTCATCGACGAGAAGCAG
>NZ_LZKH01000246.1:0-19735 GCF_001672745.1 Mycobacterium sp. E1386 | reverse complement strand
CAACGGCCCCGAACCCGGACCCGCATACATCCGACCGGAATTAACCTCCGGCGGTAACGCCCCGAAGTCAAACACCTGTTCTCCTCAGTTGGCCGCGATCGCTGGCGGTCGCGGCAGTCGCATCGGATCAGTGGTGGCCGTGGTCACGGCTTCGTAAGCAATTGCCACCCGTAGGTCGCTGACCGCCCGGAATCACCGACTCAGACCTCACGGTCTGCCACCCCAGTCGGCGGGCTGGCCGGCGCATTCCGCCGATCCCTTGTCCGGCGTCCAAATGTGGTCTCGTACCACGCTTCTCGGACACCCGGGTCAGGAACAACGTGCACCTTTAGCCTCGATTGATCCCCTGCTGTCAGCAACCGAGCGACAGTTCACGGTCTTCCCGAACTGTCGCTCGTCCATGAGATTAGTTCGTTATCGTGGGCACGCCGATACGCGACGCCAACTGTTCATTCCAGGCCAGCCACTGTTCACTCCCAGTCGACTGCCGTTCATTTCGACGAACTGATTGTTCATCCGCGGTTTGCTTTCAACGCGGGTCGGATGTCAGTCCTCTTCGAGAACCAATGCCATTTCCGGGCAGGAAGCCACACCGTCACGAGTCAGCTGCTCGTCCTCGGGCCGCACCTCGTGCTCTTCGAGGATCGAATAGCCCGAGTCGTCGATCGGGAACAGCTTCGGATCAACGGCGTAGCACTGGGCGTGGCCAACGCATTTGGATTGTTCGAGACGAACCCTCATCAGGTTTCCTCCCTACCCGGCTCGGCTGAGTAATCGAGACGGAGATCAGCCGCTCGCTCGAGTGTAGAAGATCCTCGCGGAGCGTGACCGGCCGCCGTAAACCGGCCAGCGGTCGGATTCGTGTCCCTTTGCGACACATGCGATATTGGGGTTCAGCGAAAATCGGTGCCGACGACGTCCCCGCCGCTTCGGTTGCCGAGATCAGACAGACATGCGGAGAGCCCATGAGCACTCCTGGCGAAGGCCAGCAAGCCACGTTCCACCTGCCACGGCTCGATTTCGAGAAGTTGCCCATGGCCCTGGACCGGGGCGTCGGGTGGAAAACGCTGCGGGACGCCGGGCCCGTGGTGTTCATGAACGGCCACTACTACATCACGCGCCGCGAAGACGTGCTGGCCGCGCTACGCAATCCCAAGGTGTTCTCGTCGACGATCCTGCAGCCCCCCGGGCACCGATTACCGGTGCTGCCGCTGGCGTTTGACCCGCCGCAGCACACGCGTTATCGGAAGGTGCTGCAGCCGTTCTTCAGCCCGCTCGGTCTGAGTAAGTCCCGCCCGGTGCTGGAGCGCCATGCCGCCGAAATGATCGCTGCGCTTGCCGCGCAGGGCAAGTGCGAAGTGATGGCCGACTTCGCACACCTGTACCCGTTTCAGGTCTTCATGGACCTTTACGGCCTGCCGCTGGAAGATCGCGATCGGCTGATCGATTGGAAGGACGCCGTCGTCAACGACAAGCCCTACATCACCCAGGATGACATCCAGAAGAGTGAGCTGCTGCTGACGTATCTGGCCGATGCGATCCAGCAACGCCGGCAGAACCCGGGAACCGACATGCTGTCGCAAATCATGAACAGTGACGGCGATTTCAGCGATCTGGAACTGCTGGGCATGAGCCACCTGCTGGTGCTGGCCGGCCTGGACACGGTGACGGCGGCGATCGGATTCTGCCTGTTCGAGCTGGCGCGCCGACCACGGCTGCGCGAGTTGCTGCGCGACAACCCAAGGCAGATCCGGGTTTTCATCGAAGAGATCGTCCGGCTGGAACCTTCGGCGCCGGTGGCGCCCCGGATCACCACCGAATTCGTCAACATCGGCGGGATGACGTTGCCCCCTGGGACGTCGGTGCGGTTGTGCATGGCCGCGGTCAACCGAGACGACAGCGATGCGACGTCGGTCAACGAATTGGTGATGGACGGAAAGGTGCACCGGCACTGGGGGTTTGGGGGCGGGCCGCACCGCTGCCTGGGGTCCCACCTGGCCAGGATCGAACTGACGGTGATCGTCGGGGAATGGCTCAGGCAGATTCCCGACTTCGACGTTCCCGCGGACTATGTTCCGGCGATCAATTACCCGTCAAAAAGCTTCGCGCTCAAAGAATTACCGCTGCGCTGGGGCTGATCCAGCCAGCCCCAACGCAGCGGCGTTCCGTCTTACTTGCGCAACTCCGTCGCGGCCACCTGTACGAACACGCCGGTGTCCTCGGCCATCAGTAGGCCTCGACCACGGGGCAGCGGGCCACCCTTCATCTTTCCGCGGATGAATCCCTCGTCCGGGTCGGCGTCCATCACCAGCAACGGCGCGTTCGCCTGGGCCAGGGCCCGCAACATCGGATCGCTGCCCGCCGAAGACCAGCCACCGAAGGTGCGGGTCACCAGGACGTGCAGCCCGACGTCGGCGGCCCGGGTCACCCACGGCGCGGCCTTGTGCAGCGGCGAATCGAATCCGGCCGGCAGCTGCTGGATGTCGTCGACGATCAGGAAGATCTCCGGGCCGCTCCACCACGACCGCGACAACAACTCCTCCGCGGACAGGCCGGGCGGCGGCTCGCGTCCGGCCAGGACGGCGGCCAGCTCGCCCATCATCGCCTGGACGCCGTCGAGGTTGTACGCGAACTTCTCGACGTAGTCCGAACCCAGGGTGGTCAGCAGCTGACGGCGTGGGTCGACCAGCCACACCTGTGCCGACGGCTGGCCGGCCGGTGGCGGTGGTGCGCTGCTGGCTCCCGGTGCGTACAGCCGGCCGATTTCGCTCATGATGGTGGCCAGCGTGGTGGTACGCCCACATTCGCGTCGACCCGTCACCATCAGGTGCGCATTCTCGGCGAAGTTGAGGTACACCGGCGACAAATCCAATTCGGAGATGGCCCAGGCGATTCCGCCCGCGCCGACACCCTGCCGGGTGTCCCGCGCCGCCAGTTCCCGCAACTGCTCCACGTCGAACCGGGCGGGGAGCCGGCGCACCGGCGGGGCCTGGCCGCTGGTGAGACGGCTGACCGCGTCGATGACGCTGTCGGACTCGAAGACGTAGTCGGGCGTGGTGGCGAGCGCGGGCCGGGCCACCAAGGTGTGCAGACCGGCCTGCGGGTCGGAGTCCAGCCGGACGTAGTTGACCGCGACCATGCCGCGACCCGGCTTGACCGGAACGTCCTTGGCGAACCGGGACCGCACCAGCTTGGCGTCTTCCACGGCCGCCAGCCGCAATTCGACCCGGGAGCCGAAGCCGCTGCGCACCGGGGGCCGCAGCTCGGATTCGCGGTCGGCGGTGACGATCACGTGCACACCGAACGACGGGCCCTGGTTGATGATCAGGTTCACCTGCTCGATCAGCACCTCGTTCTCTTCGGCCAGCGCCCGGTAGTTGTCGACCACCAGGTAGACGTCGCCGAACCCGTCGTTGGGGACGGGGCCGGGCTCGCCGCCGAACTTGCGGCGCCGGAAGACCTCCATTGAGGCGATCCCGTACTCGAGGAAGGTGCTCTTGCGCTGACGCACCAGCGCCAGCAGCTCGGCCACCGTGCGGCGCACACCGTACGGGTCCGTCGGACCGGCCACCTCACCCACGTGCGGCAGCCGGGCGACGGTGGTCAGCGCGGTGCTGCTGTAGGCCAGGCAGTAGAACTGGACCTGCTCGGGGGTGTGGGTCAGCGCGGCCGAGCAGATCAGGGTCTGCAGGGCCGTGGTCTTACCCGAACCGCCGGCGCCCAGGATCAGCACGTTGGCGCCCGGACCCGAGGTGTCGACCGTCCACGGCGGCTGGTCGTGCTTGAACGGACGGTCGATGATCCCGATCGGGAAGACCAGGTCGCGCGCCGTGCCGTAATCCTCCTGCCACGGGTGGCCGAGGAACCGGTTGACCAATTCGTCGATCGGGATCGGCTGGTTGAGCGGCGGTTGCCACAACCGGTACGGCTCGAAGTCGATCTTGCGCAGCTGATCGATGATGACCGTGCCGACCTTCGGAACCCGGATGCCCTCGACGTCGTCGTCTTCGCGCGGCAGGCCGTCGGCCTCCAGCGTCTCGCCATTCGTGATGGCGGCCGGCGTGAGCTCCGGTCCGCCAACGCTCACCTCGAGCGGGGTGAACGAGTTGGTAAACAGTTGCGGGCGAACGTAATCGATGCTGTGCACCAACGCGGGTGCTTCCTCGCCGTCATCGGTGAGCCCGCGGGGGAAGTAGTCCCGCCACAGGAACTCGGCCTGGAACCGGACGATGTCCTCCAGGCTGCGCCGGAAGTAGCCCAGGCCCGCCTGCGCGGGCAGGTTCACGGCGTTCGGCACACCGGCGGCCTGCGCCGCACCGGCGGTGCGCGCCTTCAGCACCAGCCGGTAACCCATGTTCTCCATGAGCTTTTCAGCACGGCTCTCGATGGTCTGCGACGCCATCATCAGGTGGATCCAGTAGGCGCGGCCCTGCCGGCCGATCGAGTCGAGCACGTCGACCGCGGTCGGCATGATGCGGAACCATTCGTAGAACTCGTCGATGACCACCACCAGCATCGGCAGCGGCGCCATGTCCTGGCCGCGTGCCCGCATCCTGAGGCGGACGGAGTTGTACTCCTTGGCGTCGTCGACACCGGCGCTGTCGCAGATCGCCTTGCGCCGGGCGATCTCGCCCCAGAGGGCGTCGAGGAAGCGCTCCATCAGCGCCTGGTCCTCTTCCAGGTCGGTGATGATCCGCGACACGTGCGGCACCCCGGCGAACGGCTTGACCGCCGATCCACCCTTGAGGTCGGCCAGCACGAACTGCAGCTCTTCCGGCGGGTGGCTGAGCATCAGCGACTCGATCACGGTTCGCACCAGGGTCGATTTACCCGAACCGGTCGTACCGGACATGACGCCGTGCGGGCCGTCACCGCCCTCGTCGAGGGACTTCATATCCAAGAACAGCAGCTCGCCGTTGTCGGAACGAACACCGAACGGTGCCCGCAACCGCGACCGGCCCATCGAGTCGTTGCGGCTGCCCCACAACGACTCGAAGTCGATGCGGCCCGGATCGTCGATTCCGTAGTAGGCCATGATGTCTCGGGCACCGATGTGGGCGACCCGCTGACCGATCTCTTCGTACGCCTCGGCGAGCCGCCAGCGGGCCAGCGCCTGAGCGAATTCCTCGGCCTCCGCGATGCTGATGTGGTCCGTGAGCGCGAAGAACCACGGCTTCTCGTCGATCACCATCCAGGTGTCGCGGTCGCGGGGCAGCGCCTCGATCACGCCCTTCTCGTCGAACCGCAAGGTGCGCTCGGGGACCGCCGTCCACATCGAGGCGCCGGTCAGGTCGAAGAACGTCACCCCGTCGACGCCCTCGGAGCTGATCACGTACTCCCACTGGGGGTCGACGACATCGGCGACGATCACCGTGTGGGGCGTCGGAGTCTGCGCCGACGAACTCGCGTGCCGCGGCGTGAAAGAGCCACGGCCGGCGAACAATTCGGCCTGCTCGGCGGCGAACTCGCGCACCGAGCTGTAGACCATCCGCGCGTTCCCCGCCGCGTCCTGACGTCGCGGGTCGCCGAAGTGCGGAAGCCACTTCACCCAGTCCCACTCGTCCAGATCCGAGGTGACGACGACCATCTGCACGTGGTCCGGGCCGTGCGAGAACGCCAGCTGGCAGATGATCGCCCGCATCAGTCCCAGGACCTGCTCCCGCTCCCCGTCGAGCGAGTACCAGGGTTCGACGAGCAGCGAGATCATCTTGGGCAGGTTGTAGACGACGCTTTGGTAGCGCCCGAATTCCTGCAGCGCCTTACCCGTCACCGGCTCCAGCTCGATGTCGGTCGGCATGTTCTGGGGCTCACCCCAGGTCACCTCGGGGCGCGTCATGCCGACGCCCACTCGCACCACACCGAAGTTGAGGTCCTTGCCGTCGGGCTTGCGTTCCCACATCCGCGACGACCCCACCGCGGCGGACAGCGTGGTGGGCGCCGGGTGGAACCACCGGTAGTTGGCGTCCATGCTGTCGGCCGACTCGTGGGCGGTCTCGCGCAGCATGTCCAGCATCAGCATGAACTGGGCGCGCATCGCGTCCAGCTTCGGCCGGCTCATCTGCTGCTGACCGCCGAACCGGCCGCCGAACATCATCATCGCGACGCCACCGATCATGAAGATCGGGAAGATGGCGCCGGCGCCGCCGAACACGTGCGATCCGCTGGCGAAGGTCATGCCGACCATGCCGATCAGCAGGCCGACGACCAGGACGCCGACCACCACCAGCCACCAGGGCTTGCCCTCCGGCGGCGGAATGCTCAGGGGCGTCGGGAGGACGATGTTCTCCGGCTTGATGACCGGAGGCTTCTCCGGTGTCGGCCGAGCAAACCCGCGTTTCACTTAGGTACCGCCAATTCTCCTGGGGACATATCCATCGGTAGGGTGTCGTGCTCCACGAGCGCGTCCGCGCGCGACAGGGTCGGGCCTTGCGGGAGCAACCGCAGCGCCACCCACGGCGCCATGCTCGGTTTCGTCTTCAGGCCCAACGCCTCGCGCACGTCCCGGGTGTCGTCGACCCCGAACCGGGCGCCCGCGTCACTCAGCCACCACAGCGACTCCGTCGTCTTGGCCCCGGGGTCGTTGCCGGTGACGGCCACGAAGTTCCCATAGTCGGGACCGAAGAAGACCTGGTCGGCCTCGCGGCCGGTGGTGTCCGCCTTGACCAGCGACACCACCCTGTTCTCGTCCTTGGCCGCGACCGGAATGGTCGCGCCGGACACAACCTGGATGCGGGCCCGGTTCTCCCCGGACGTCTTCTGCCACCACCAGCAGGTCGAGGGGTTCTCGCGGATGTCCGCCACGTTGAGCGGGGCGTCCGGGTAGGAGGACAGGTCGAGCTTGTTGACCACGGGCATTTTGGCCAGGGCCGACGGTTCGACGGTCACCGGCTTGGTGTTGCCGGGCCCGGCGTTCTGCAGGATCTGCGCCACCAACGGGGGCAGGGTCTGCACTCCGTCAGCCAGCACCAGCGAATACTGTTGCGGCCCACTGATTTGCGGCGTGACGATCACGGTGCCGATCGGGCCGGGCGCATTCGGGAACGACGCGCCGGAGCCCGCGTTCTGCACCTGCGGCACGGTCAACTCGGGGCCCACCGGCAACGCGTCGAACAGGGCGCGGCTCATGGGCTTCGCCTGGCCCACCTGCTCGGGCGTCAGGCCCAGTGGCAGCAGCACCGAACGGTTCGTCGCGTCGATGCGCGACCGGCGCCCCTCGCGGATCACCCACGCGTCCCCGCCGTAGCTCAGCACCACGGCGTCCGACCCGGTCAGCACGTGCCGGTGGTTGCTGAGGTCGGGATTTCCGTCGATGACGGTCACCGTCACCCCGGACGGCGCGCTCACCCCGGTCGAGGTCCCGACGGTGTCGCATACCAGCCACGACGACGTGGACGGGCTCGAGGGATGGAAGTTCGACGGCGCGCCCGGGATGCCCACCAGCGGGCCGCGCGGCAGCGTGGCGATCTGGTTGGACTTGACCAGGTGCGGGTTGTCGGGGCGCCCGGTGATCAGCCGCGCCGACGCCAGGTTCAGCGCCGGGTACAGCTTGTCGCCGACGCGGACGTACAGCGCGCCGGAGTCACGGTCGGCGATGATCGGCGAGTCACCGACCTGGCCCGCCGGGCTGAGGAACGAGTAGAGCAGCGCGCCCAGGCAGATCACCAGGGCCGCCGACACCGACGCCACGACGGCCAGGGTCTGGCGCCGTCCCGGCTCGACCTCCATGCGGACGCGCCACCGGGTGAGCGCCATTGCGGTGCGGCGAGCGAGGAACTGGTAGCCGGTCACCTGGGTCCGCGTCGACAACCCGAGGCCATACCCCGACCCGCGTTGCCCGCGACTCTCTTCCGCCACGTTTATTCACCATCCGGTCTGCTAGAACGCCTGGATATTGTCCCTGAACATATCCGCAGCGCGAATTACATCGACAACGGTAAGTCACCCGTAGCGACCTCGCCACGCGACGACGTGCGTTCACATCTACATCACTTTGCGTACATCTATGCGGACGCCCTCGCCTCGCCGCGTGGGCCGACGCAGGCAACGCCCCAAGCGCCGTTGAACTGGCACTTTCAGGTTCCCCCGCCGATCCCGCCCGGACACTCACGTCTCCTCAGGGCATCGTAATGGCGAAAGGCCGGCTCGTCCTGTCGAGCGGGTGCGCTCAGCGAACGGAAGAGCGACGAAACGGGCGACGGCGCGCGCCGCCTCTCCCCGATTGGTCGGCCGTTGAATTCTGGCAGCAAGATGAGCGGTATGAGTGAGCTCGCGCCGTCGCTGGTCGAACTTGCCAGGAGGTACGGCATCGCGACCGAGTACGACGACTGGACCGGGCGGCGGGTGCCGGTCTCGGCAACCACGCTGGTGGCGGTGTTGGCCGCGCTCGGCGTGGCGGCCGGCACGGAGCAGGAGCGCAACATCGCGCTGACCGCGAAGCTCCGGTCGTATTGGGCGCGGCGATTGCCGGCGACCATCGTCGGCCGCACGGGTGAGCCGACGCGGTTCTGGGTGCACGTGACCCACGGCGATCCCGCGGAGGTCTGGTTGCAGCTCGAGGACGGCGCGGTACGCGGCGGGATCCAACAGGTGGACAACTTCACCCCGCCGTTCGATTTGGACGGGCGCTGGGTCGGCGAGGCCAGCTTCATGCTGCCGGCCGATCTGCCCCTCGGTTATCACCGGGTGCACCTGCGTTCCGGTGGCACTGAGACCAGCAGCGCCGTGATCGTGACGCCGGATTGGCTCGGGCTGCCGGAGCGGCTCGGCGCCCGGCGGGGCTGGGGCCTGGCCGCCCAGCTCTACAGCGTGCGCTCCAGACAATCGTGGGGGGTCGGCGACCTGACGGACCTGGCCGACCTAGCCGTCTGGTCGGCGTCGCGGCACGGCGCCGACTACTTGTTGGTCAATCCGCTGCACGCGGCGCAGTTTTGCGGACCGACGGGCCATATGGAGCCCTCGCCCTACCTGCCGACATCGCGGCGCTTCGTCAACCCCATTTACCTTCACGTCGAGGCGATTCCCGAGTTCGCCGAGCTGCCCAAGCGCAGCCGGGTGCGGCGGCTGCGATTCGACGTGCAACAGCGAGCCGCTCGGCTCGACGCCATCGATCGCGACAGCGCTTGGGCCGCGAAGTGCGCGGCGCTCCAGCTCTTGCACCGAGTGCCGCGGTCCGCGGGCCGCGAGTTGTCCTACGAAGCCTTCCGCGCCCGCGAGGGCAGCGCGCTGGACGACTTCGCCACCTGGTGCGCCCTGGCCGAGAAGTACGGCGACGATTGGCATTCGTGGCCGAAGTCGCTACAGCATCCCCGCGCGCCCGGCGTCGACCGATTCGTCGAGAAGCATGCGGAGGCAGTCGATTTCCATCGCTGGCTGCAGTGGCAACTCGACGAGCAACTCGCCTCGGCGCAGTCGCAGGCGATCCGGGCCGGGATGGCGCTGGGCGTGATGCACGACCTCGCCGTCGGCGTGCATCCCAACGGCGCCGACGCGTGGGCCCTGCAGGACGTGTTGGCGCTGGGTGTCACCGCCGGCGCACCGCCGGACGAGTTCAATCAACTCGGCCAGAACTGGTCCCAACCGCCCTGGCGGCCCGATCGGCTCGATGCCGAGGAGTACCGGCCGTTTCGGGCACTGATAAGGGCGGTGCTGCGGCACGCCGGCGGCGTGCGCATCGACCACATCATCGGGTTGTTCCGCCTGTGGTGGATCCCGGACGGTGCCGCGCCCACCGAGGGCACGTACGTGCGTTACGACCACGAAGCGATGATCGGCATCGTCGCCCTGGAGGCACACCGCGCCGGCGCGCTGGTCGTGGGCGAGGATTTGGGCACGGTCGAACCGTGGGTGCGCGACTACCTGCTGTTGCGCGGCTTGCTCGGCACCTCGATCCTGTGGTTCGAATTGGATCGGGACGGAAACGGCGGGCCGCTGCCGGCCGAGCGCTGGCGCGAGTACTGCCTGTCCTCGGTGACCACCCACGATCTGCCGCCGACCGCCGGCTACCTGGCCGGCGACCACGTGCGGCTGCGCGAAGCTCTCGGGTTGCTGACCCGCCCCGCCGAGGACGAGCTCGCCACCGACCGGGCCGAGCTGGCGGCGTGGATGGCCGAGTTGCGCCGGGTGGGGTTGCTCGAAGACGGGGAAGACGACGCGGAGAAAGTCGTCATCGCCCTTTATCGCTACCTGGGCCGGACGCCGTCGCGGCTGGTGGGCGTCGCGCTGACCGATGCGGTGGGTGACCGCCGGACCCAGAATCAGCCCGGCACCACCGACGAATACCCCAACTGGCGGATTCCGCTGACCGACCCCGCCGGGCGCCCGGTGCTGCTCGAGGACCTGTTCACCGATGCCCGCGCGGCAACCCTGGCCGAGGCCGTGCGCGGTGCGATCGCGCCGGCGGCGGTCGAGAGCGCGCCTGTTAGCTTCTGAGGCCATGAAGGTTTCAGTGGTGGCGCCGGTGGCCGACGGCGTCACCGCGGATCCCGAATGGATGGCGGCCTTCGCCGGCCACCTCGAGCAGTGTGGGTTCGAATCGATCGTTGTGGTCGAGCACACCGTGCTGGTCACCCGCTACGACAGCGTCTACCCATATGACAGTTCGGGACGCGTGGGGCTGGCGGCCGACTGCCCCATCCCCGACCCGCTCGATCTGCTGGCGTTTTTGGCCGGCCGCACCACCACCCTCGGGCTGGCCACCGGCGTCCTGGTGCTGCCCAACCACCATCCGGTGGTCCTCGCCAAGCGCGCCGCAAGCGTGGACGCGTTGTCGGGCGGACGGCTGCGGCTGTGTGTGGGCGTTGGATGGCTCAGGGAGGAGCTGGAGGCGTGCGGCGCGGACTTCGAGAACCGCGGCGGACGCGCCGACGAGCAGTTGGCCGTCTTACGGACACTGTGGGCCGACGAACCGCAGGGGGCTTCGCACCACGGTGAGTTCTTCAGCTTCGACAACGTCATGTGTTATCCCAAACCCATTGCCGGAGAGAGGCTTCCCGTTCATATCGGCGGGCACAGCCGGGCGGCGGCCCGCCGCGCCGGCCGCTTGGCGGACGGCTTCCAGCCGCTCGGGGTGGCGGGTCCGCAGCTGGCGTCATTGATCGCGCTCATGCGCGACGAGGCGGCGGCGGCGGGCCGTGATCCGGCGGCCCTGGAAGTGTCATTGGGCCACGCGGTCAACAAGATTGACGCCGAACGGGCGGGCAGTCTGGTCGATCAGGGCGCCGACCGGCTCGTGCTGTCGATGCCGTCGACGGTCGACATCGAGCAGGCCAGGGACGTGCTCTCGGCGTGCGCGCAGCGACTGTCGCTGATCGCGTGATCCCGATGAGCCTGTCAGCCGACGACCGATCAGCACTCAGCGACTTGGTGCACAGATACGCGGCGTACGTAGACGAGCGTCGGTTCGATTCCGTCGCAACACTTTTCACTGACACCGCCATGCTGGTGGTGCCGGAACCGCCCACGGCGCTGGAGCCGATCCACTCGCATCGTGGGCGAGGCGCCATCACCGCCGCGGTCGCTACCGTCGCGGCCGTCGCCCGTACCGAGCACGCCATCGTCGGCGAGGTCTACGAGGCCACCGGGCCTGGCACGGCCAGTGGGCGCATTGCGTGCATCGCGCACCACTGGGACCGACGCGGCGACGAATTCGTCGCCGTCGTCTGGCATTTGCGCTACGACGACGAATACGAGCTGACCGACGGATGGCTGATCGGCCGCCGCGCGTTGACCATCAACGCCCTTGAGACCCGTTCGGTCCGCCGGGTGCGGCCACACGACGCGAATTAGCGAGCATCCAGAAGACTTTGCGCAAACTCACAGCGACCCCCCATGAACCGAATCTGCGGCGCAAACGGGCGCTTCGTTAAGCAGGTGCGGCTATTGCTTCCGGCAGCGCGGTGGATTTTGCCCGCACCGGGCGCGAGCCGGCGGCCCCGCGCCCGGACGAGGCCGCGAGCCGCGCGCGTCTTCCTGATCGGGTCCAATTTTTACAAGTCGATCCGTGTATTTTCGGCCGCGTGACGAACACCGAACATCGGAACCTGAACGTCAACACCCCCGGAGCCACCGGAGGACGGGAAGCGCCGAACGGCAACGTATCGGCACTGGCAGTGGGCACGCCGCTGGACTCCTCCCCGGACTACCGCAACGAGATTCACACCGCCGAAGACATCATCGATGTCGAGACCTACGGCGGCGGTTTCGATCTCACCAGGCGGGCGACCGCACCGAAGCTGCGCATCGGCCGCGACCGGTGGTTCAACCTGCTCTGGCTGATCCCCATCGGCTTTGCCCTGCTGATCGCCGGGGTGGCGGTCGGCAAAGGCCTGCACAACATGCCGGCCGTCCAGTCGTTCATTCAGCGTCACCCCGGGACGGACAGCGCCAATGTCACCCCCGGCCTGCCGGCCTGGATCGGGTGGACGCATTTCTTCAACCTGTTCATGATGATGTTCATCATCAGGACCGGGATCCAGATCCTCTGCGATCATCCCCGGCTCTACTTCAGCCGCAACGCCACCCCGGGTAAGGACGAGTGGCTGCGCGTCGGCCCGCCCGTACCGGACGACGAGTTGTGGACCGCCAACGCCGACACCGTCGCCCTGCCACCGCAATTGGGCTTGCCGGGATTCCGGCACTCCATCGGGCTGGCCCGGTGGTGGCACCTGGGCGTGGACGTGTTGTGGCTCGTCAACGGTGCGGTCTTCTACGTCTTGCTCTTCGCCACGGGACAGTGGCGGCACATCGTCCCCACCAGTTGGGACGTCTTCCCCAACGCCGCATCGGTGGCCATCCAGTACCTGTCGCTGGACTGGCCGACCGACAACGGCTGGGTCGCCTACAACGGCCTGCAGTTGTTGTCCTACTTCACCACCGTGTTCATTGCCGCGCCCGCGGCGTTGATCACCGGGCTGGGCATGTCGCCCGCGCTGTCGCAGCGCGTGCACTGGCTCAGCAAGCGGCTGAGCATTCAGCACGCGCGGTCACTGCATTTCGTGGTGCTGGTCTACTTCCTGTTCTTCATCCTGGTGCACGTCACGATGGTGTTGACGACCAGCGCGCTGCGCAACCTCAACCACATGTTCGCTTCCCGCGACGACAACAGCTGGGTGGGCTTCGGAATCTTCGCCGCGGCCATGGTGTTCACGGCGATCGCGTGGGTTTGGGCCACGCCCTTCACCATTCGCCATCCGCGGGTGATTCAGCGGGTCGGATACGCGCTCGTCGGCCCGTTCCAGCGGATGCTGGAACAGCTCGACCCCAAGCCCGGCGCCTTCACCGAGAAGGACATCTCGCCGCACCACTGGCGCAACGGCAGGCTGCCGGAGACCGTCGAGTACAAAGAGCTGGAAGCAAACGACTTCCGCGACTGGCGGCTCAAGGTCTACGGTCTGGTCGAGCATCCGATGGAGTTTTCGCTCGAGGACTTGATGGCGCTGCCGTACCACGAGCAGATCAGCCAGCACTTCTGCATCCAAGCCTGGTCGGGAGTCGCCAAATGGGGTGGCGTGCAGATGAAGACGATCATGGACATCGTCAAACCGCTGCCCGAAGCCAAGTGGGCGGTGTTCTATTCGATGGGCCTGGGCGCGACGGGCGGCATCTATTACAACGCCCATCACATCGGCCAGATGGACCACCACATGACGATGCTCGCGTACAAGATGAACGACCAGCCCCTCCCCTACATGCATGGCAGGCCGCTGCGGCTGCGCAACGAACTGCAGCATGGCTTCAAACTCGTCAAGTGGATCAAGGGCATCGAATTCGTCGCCGACTACCGCGACATCGGCAGCGGCTACGGCGGTTACAGCGAGGACCACAAATACTTTGGGCGGCACCAGACGCTGTAGGGCGTAGCGTCGAACCCTCGGCACCGACGCCTCAGGTCGTTTGTCCCGACGGCAATCCGGGTAGCTCCACGGAAGCAGCCGAACGGAAGTGACCAGAGGAGAGACACCCATGCGCCACAGCGCTGTCGACCATGATCGGGAACTCCGCACGGGTAACGCCGAGCCGCCGCATGACTTGGCGCGCACGCCCGGGCTGGTGATCGTCGGGGCCGCCGTGTTGGCGCTCGTGATGTGCGTGGCCACCTTCGCCCTCGGGGACGCCGGCGCGGGTGTCGCCGCCGCGATCGTCGCCATGCTCGCGTTCGGGGCCGGGCTGGCGTGGCTTGGCATGGACCGCAGGCGGATTCGGCAGGCGGAACGAGACTGGCCTATCGGCCACGCGGCGCGGTAGCGCCGCCGGTCCAACGCCTACTGCAACGAGGCGAGGTTTTTCACCGACTTCTCTACATCGGAGCGCAGCACCCGGGCGACCAACCCGCCGATCGGGCCGCTGAGCAACCCGCCCCGGAGGTCGGCGGTGAGGTGGAAATCGGTTCCCGGCTCGCGGTCCGTGACGGTCATCGCCACCCCGAGGCGGATCCCGCCGCGGCCGCGGCCTTGCAGTTCAATCGATTTCGGCTCGTCATACCGGGTGACCGTCCAATGGATGACATTGCGGAAGCCCTTGACCTTCACGCACGACGAGACGCACGTGCCCTCCTCGATCTTGTCGGGGACGGGTCCGCGCCATCCGGCGAATATGGTCATCCACTCGTCGAACCGGCTCAGGTCGGACGCCAGCTTCCAGGCGGCCTCCGGGTCGACCTCCGAGGACACCGAAACATCTACTCGTGCCACGCCCTGTCGCTCCTCCCCATGATTGCGGCTGGCGTCGGCTCGGCAGCACAGACGTCCAACGCGCAACGCGCACTGAGTACCCCGGCGGGGCCGGGCTTACGCGTTAGCGGCGCCTTTAGGGCCAGGCTTCCTGTAGTTGCTTCGCCACGTCGATGATCTGCGCGGCCTGCGACTGGGGCGCGTCGATCTCCTCGGCGACGTACTGCGCGACGAACCGGCGGATCTCGCCATCGACGCCGGCGAGGATCCGCAGCACCTCGCCGCGGAAGGACTTCGACGACACGTTGACGGTGATATCGGAGGGCCGCGGTTTCGCGACATCGACGATCAGCAGTAGCGGTTCGGCGGCGCGCGCCGTGGCCCGCAACGCGATGTCCCCGGACACGACGAACCGCTGCTTGTCGAGCCGAAGGTCGAGCAGCAGATCGATCGACAAGGGGATGTGGATGACGAACGTGATGCTGTCGCCCAGGCGGCGGGTGACCTTGGGTTCGTGGATCTTGACGTTGGCGCTGACCTTGGCGATCCCGCCGGGCCCCTGCGCGATGGGCTCCATGGCGAACTCGTTGCCGGCGATGTCGGCAAACGCGGCGGCGACACGCTCCGGGGTGACAGCGACCTCGAAGAATCTGCGTCCGAACTCTTCGTAGGTGACATAATCGTGAGTCTCCATAGGCTTATACCGTCTCACGTCGGCCGCCGGAACCGTCGCTGATCTGCTCGCGTCGCAGAAATCCGCGTTCGTCGCACTCTCCCGGGATCATCGGTGCTCCGGGTGCGCTGTGAAGCACGCCACAGGCCGGGCGCTTCGATTCGATCCGGCGGGTGGTGGCCTGGGAGGCTTGATGACTTGGGAGGTGTTTTTGATGTGCGCCCAGAAAATTCCCGAGCGGCGCTCGGACTTCTCGCCCGCGGGCCTACTCACCTGGCTTGGCGGCGGTCATCGGCTGGAGCTGAGTGAGCGCGACGAGCGGTCCACGCACGCCATCACCGGCGCGGTGGTGTTGTTCGGAGGGCTGCTGGCGTGGCTCGTCGCGGCCCTGGCGGTGAGCGAGTCGGCTCGCTGGCCGCTCTATTCGGTCGCGCCGCTGACGTTGCTCTTCGGTCTGCTGGTCGGCGCGGTCACCCGCGCCATCACGACCGGGACGGGCCGCGGTCGGGCCGGCCTCGCCGCACGCGCGCTGGTCGCGGCCGCCCTCGGGGTCACGGTGGGTGAATTGGCCGCAGTCGTCCTGCTCTCCGGCTCGATCGATCACCGTCTCGACGAGCGCGCCCTGCACAACGCCGGCTCCACGCCGGCGGTCGCGCAGGCGACGGCGTCCCTGCAACAAAGCCGGGACGCACGCACCGCGCTCGACACGGCCGTCGACCGCGCTCACCAGCAGCAGGACCAGGCCCTGGTCATCGCGCGCTGCGAATACCATCCCACCCCCACCTGCCCGCAAACCCGGATCACCGGTGTGCCCGGCGCCGGACCCGAAACGCGCACGGCGAACGAGATCCTCGCGGACGCCCAGCGTGAACTGGACGACGCGCTGGCGGCCCGGGATCGCCAGGCGCTGGGGTTGGACGCCGAGATCTCCCGCGAGGCGCGCGCGCTCGACGAGGCACGCCACGGCGTCATCGCGGGCGCCGATCGTGGCCTGGGCGCGCGCTGGGTCGCGATGAACGACCTGACCTCCGCCGACCTCGGGGCGCTGACGTTGCGGCTGCTGACCATCGCGTTCTGCGTCCTGGTCTACCTGCTGCCGCTGATCCTGGGGCGGTGGCGCGGCGAGACCAGCCACGATCGCCATGCGGCGGCGCGGGCGGAGCGGGAACGCGCGGAACTCGAGGCGGACACGGCGATCGCGATCAAGCGGGCCGAGGTTCGCCGGGAGGCCGAAATCATGTGGGCCGAGCACCAGCTCACCCAGGCCCGGCTTGCCATCGAGGCCCAGACCGAGATCGACCGCGAGCAGCAGCGCCGACGCATCGTGGACGCCTTCGATTCCCCGGTGCTGGCGCCGTCACAACGCACCTTCGAGCCGGCCGACGAAGACATCTACCTGCCAATCGCCGCCGAAGCCGAGGCCGCCACCCGCGCGGCCCTCGCCCCGCCCGTCCCGGCTGAGAGTGCCGGCGTGGAGAACCTGCCGGCGCCCGTCGGACGAGAGTTGGAGCCGCACCAAGAGCGTGGCACCCCGTCGATTCCGTCGATTCCGGACGCCACCAAGGCCGCGGCGCGCTGGATCCGCCCGCTGGTGCCGCCTTTCGTCGCCCGGGTGATCGACACCACGACCGCACCGTTGCGCACCGCGCGGCTGGTGTTCGAGGAGGTCGAGGAGATCACGTTCGCGTTCAGGCGCACCCACAGGGTGACGGTCGACTCCGAAAGCTCCGACCCCGGCGGCGGCGGCAACCGGCCCGCCGACACGAACGAATCCCCGTCCGGCACGGCGGGATTCATCGACTCGTCACGTGTTGACCGCGCGCCGGTGACCAGCCGGCAGGGCAGCCGAGGGCGGCACGGCCCGTCGCTGGGCGCATCGGAGCGCGGCACCGACCCGGAATTGACGCAGCGCGAGGGGCCGGCCGAACTGGATTCGCCCTCCGGACCGCGTCAGCTCCCGCCGGCTTGACGATCTGAGCCGTCCCTGGTGCGCTCGTAGTACCGACGGACCCGGGCCCTGTTGCCGCAGTCGGCCGTACTGCACCAGCGGCGGTTCTGCCGGTGGCTGGTGTCGAGGAACAGCCATCCGCACTGGTCGTCGCCACATCGCTTGATGCGCGAGCCCGGGACCTCGGTCAGGAAGGTCACCGCTTCGACCGCGAGCCGGTGCAGTGGGGTTTGCGCCGTCAGCGCGGACTCCTCCCAGTTCGCGGCATCCTGACCGACGACCAGGCGGCTGGCCCGCAGCGCGGATCGGTAGGCGTCGGCGACTTTCCCGGAATCTCCGGCCGAAGCGCACCCCGTCCAGATGCGGTGCAGGGCCTCCCTGAGCAGCTTCGTCCGATGCAGCGCTCCGGTGGCGGCAACGCGGTCCAAGACGACGTCCGCGGCGAGGGTGCGCGCCTCGCGAAGCGACAACACCCCTGCGTGATGCGCCCAAGCCACCAGGTCCGGATAGTCCGATAAATAGTCCGCACGGCGCTGTGGGTCACCTCGCCATGCCACCGTGTTGACCAAATCGACTGCGGGATGGCCTCCGCGCAGATCGAGATTGGCCGCTTCCGACCGCGCCATCAGGAACATGCTAATGGGTAAAAAATGATTTAACCATTAGCACGACGGGTATCCGCCCGACCATGAGCCGGATTCCCGCACACTCACTGGACCGGGCCGGGTTGGCAATCGGCGCCTTGTCCGTGTCGGCGTCAGCGGTGCTGCTCAAGCTGGCCGCCGCTACGCCGGCCACCGCCACGGCCGCGCGCTGTCTGATCGCGTTGCCCGTGGTCGTGATCCTTGCGATCCCCGAATGGCAACACCGCGGTGGCTTGCCACGGCGCGGGCTGCTGTCGGCGATCGTGTGTGGCGTGTTGTTCGCCGGCGACATGTTGCTGTGGACGCAGGCCATCCCGGAAGTCGGCGCCGGCTTGTCCACGGTCATCGTCAATGCCCAAGTCGCTATTGTCCCGGTGCTCAGCTGGCTGGCCGATCGGGAGCGGATTTCGCGCCGATTCCTGCTGACGCTGCCCGCCCTGCTGGTTGGCGTGCTGCTCGCCGGTGGCGTACTCGAGCAAGGACTTTCGGGCTCCGATCCGACCCGCGGAACGGTGCACGCTGTGGGCGCAGCGGTCTGCTACTCCGGTTTCCTGTTCCTGCTGCGGCGCGGCGGGCAAGCCGGCAGGCCCATGCAGACTTATGGCGTCGTGCTCGCGACGTCCGGGATCGTGGCGGTGGCCGTCGGCCCGTGGTGGCATGGTCTGGACATCTGGCCGGGCTGGCGCGCCCTCGCGTGGTTGACACTGGTTGCCATCACCGGGCAATTGTTCGGCTGGCTGCTTGTCGCGTTCTGCTCGGGCCGCCTACCCAGCACGGTGAGCTCCGCCCTCCTGTTGCTCACCCCGGTGGGCGCTGTCGCGCTCGGCGCGGTCGCGCTCGGCGAGCGCCCGTCTCCCCTTCAGCTTGCCGGTTGCGCACTCGTGCTGCTGGCGGGATATCTCGGAAGCACACAAATTGCCATGCCGGCCAACGCATCACAGGACGTGGATGCGCCCGATCGTTCCGCGGTTCGCGCAGTGCGTCCGCCGTCGGGCGCCCAGCGCTAGGATCCGCCTATTCGTCGCCGAAGGCGGCATAGAGTTCCGGCAGGAAGGCCGCCAGGTGATTCATCTCCTGGGCGCAGTGGACCATCAGATTGCGAGCGCCGGCTTCCGCGTTACCGAGCACCCGCGAGGCGATCGGGCGCACCGCGCGTGATGCGACACCGGGGACGTTGCGCACTTCGATGTGCCGTCCGCCCATCCAGAATCGTGACCGCATCTCGGCCCCGTTCGGCGTCGACCGGACGTGGTGAATGAACCATCCGACGTCCACCGGGGCCTCGCTGGATCCCAAGCGGGCGCAGATCGCCACCGCACCGGCGCCGTCGAGCGGGCAGCCCATCGCCGCCGGATCGACGAATTGGATTGCGCCGTTGAGCATTGTCGAGCCGATGTACTCGCTGATCAGTGACCAGCGGCCGACGTAGCGTTCGGCGCCCCGGCGGCCGTCGTCTTCAACGCCCGAGCCGTCTTTCCAGGCGGCGTGCAGATGGGCCCGGGGATGCCACAGCTTGTAACGGCGGGTGTCGCAGCCGTGCCAGCCGAACCACCACGACCACATCTGCGGCGTGACGCCCGGCATGTCGGTGCGGACCGACACCTGGTAGCCACCGTCGTCGAGGCACTCGAACACGGCCCACAAGGCGCCATGGCGCTGTCGTCGTTCGACGAGGCCGCGCGCGTCGCCGACGACGGATACCAGCGGACCGAGAACGGTTATGGGGTCCTCGACGACGGTGGCTACCAGGTGTCGGTCCGCACCGACATGCCGGGCGTCACGCCGCAGATGTGGTCGTGGTGGT